>JASHXO010000071.1 GCA_030043495.1 Candidatus Rhabdochlamydia sp. | reverse complement strand
CGATAATTATACCCAACGTAGCGAGTATTTGTTAACCTTTTTCTCTGGAAAATCCTCTCTGTTGATGCTATGTTCCTGAAGGCAATGGTATCAATTATAAAGGCCAATCTACAGTTCCTGGGCAGTCTTATCCGTTAGATGATGACCTGCTTCTATGGCTGGTAAAACCATTAAACAACGCGAAGAGGACCAAATGAAACACGCAGAACCAGGCGTCTTTGATGCAGAGCTCTTGAAATGGCTGGAAGAAACATGACAGAAAAGCCATCTCTTTCATCTCAATCCATTATTGATTGTTTAAAGACCAATTACGGTATCACGGTTGCTTTGCTTACACTTCTTCCAATAGGCGCGGATGTGAATGCGTCTGTCTATAAAGCTGAAACGCAGGGTAGCCAGTCTTATTTCGTAAAGCTGAAGCGTGGCCATCGTTATGATTTGAGCATTGCAATATTGGCTTTGCTGCAGGCTTCAGGAATTGGGCAGATCATTCCGCCTATCAAAACAACCGATGGTGAGCTAACTCAGCACATTAGCGACTTCACTCTTACCGTATACCCATATATCGATGGACAGAATGGGTTTTGCTATAATCTAGCTGATGATCAATGGATTACTCTAGGAAATGTATTGAGACAAGTGCATGAATTTGATGTGCCGCCAATGCTTGATGGATTACTGCGAGGAAGAACTGAAGAAACAAGGAATAACACTTCTCCAAACAGAAGCCTCTCCGAATGCCTATCTTTTTTACAAGAAATTTGGGTACATAGGAATGCCGTTTAATAGTCCAGATGGAGAAGCCACCCATCCAGATGATCGGGCAATGGGGAAGTATTTATGAGCTCGAAAATGATCTCCTACAAAGAGTTAATTGGCTTCCTTTGGAAATTTGTCCGAAAGCAAAAGTGGACATTCTCTTCTATTTTCGTCCAGGACTGTATAAATACATTGGATTCTCTTCTTTGGCCATTTATCTTGCGGTGGGTGATCGATATTTTCTCTCAAAATGAAGTTAATCGTGCATTGGCATGGGAATCTCTTCAGGCACCGATTATCGTAAGCATCTGCCTTATTGTTTTTATTGAAATCAATTCACGTGCCATGGGCTTTCTTATGGCCAAAGCTATCCCAAGACTTCAAGCAGACATCCGAATGACTATGTTTGATTATGTGCAAGAGCACTCGCCTCATTATTTCAATGAACGATTCGCTGGGAGTTTGGCAAATAAAATCACAGATATGACTACTTCGGTGGAATCGATTCTCCAACAATTATTCTGGCCTATCATTTCTTCCATTGCCATGTCCCTCTTTGGCGCTATTTTTCTCTGGTTTGTCCACCCAATTCTCGCTAGCATCCTGATTTTATGGATTATTATCCATTTGGGTATCTGCTTAATGTTCAGTAGGACTTGCGACTTATATGAACACCGTCATGGGGAATCGCGCAGTACGCTCTTAGGAAAAATCGTGGACAGTCTGACCAACAACTTTGCAGTCAATCTATTCTACCGATTTAGATACGAAAAAAACGCGCTAGTCCCTTCCCAGAAAGAAGAAGAAAGAACCAATGTCTCTGCGAGAAGATACGTTGAAAAAATGCGCAGTGTCACATCGTTTTTCTACGCCACTGTCTGCTTCATAGGCATCAACGGTTTTGTCATCTATTTGTGGCTTCAACATCAAATCACGACTGGTGAAGTCGCGCAAGTATTCGGCACCATGTGGAATATTGCAGCAGTCATGTGGGCGGTCGGTGGAGCTTTACCTGCTTTTTTCCAGGCCTTTGGCATAGCAAAACAGGCTTATTCTGTAATGCTTGATCCTCAAGATATGGGTGACAAATGTGACGCTAGAGAATTAAAGGTGCAAGCTGGAGAAATTGTTTTTGAGAATGTCTCATTTCATTATGGAGAGAAAAAACTCTTCTCCAACAAACACGCTCACATCCACAGAGGAGAAAAAGTTGGTTTGGTAGGTTTTACAGGGGCTGGAAAGTCCACTTTCATCAGCCTCATTCTCCGGTTTTTCCCTTTGCATAGCGGCAAGATCCTCATCGATGGGCAGAATATAGCAGATATTACCCTGGAGTCCCTGCGACGTCAAATCGCTTTAATTCCCCAAGATCCTATACTATTTCACAGAACACTCCGTGAAAACATATCCTATGGAAAACCTGAAGCAACAGAAGCAGAGATCTTTGCTGCTGCCAAATTAGCACACTGCGATGAATTTATTCGCAATATTCCAGCTGGCTATGAAGCAAAAGTGGGAGAAAGGGGAACCAAGCTCTCTGGTGGAGAAAAGCAAAGAATTGCAATTGCTAGAGCGATTCTGGTCGACGCTCCTATTCTTATTCTGGACGAAGCTACCTCATCTTTGGATTCTGTAACGGAAAAATACATCCAGAACAGCCTGTCAAAGCTAATGCAGGGTAGAACAACCATTGTGATCGCACACCGTCTTTCAACACTCTCTCGTATGGATCGTATCTTAGTGTTCGATAAGGGAAAAATTATTGAAGAAGGGACTCATGCTGCTCTCATGAGCATGAATGGCCTTTACGCCATGATGTGGAATATGCAAGTAGGAGGTTTTTTACCTGAGGTGCCTCTATGAAACATAACTTAGAATCAGTTGATTATTTTGACTATATCTATGCTCGACTAGTGCTCTGTAAACTTAATTTTTGCAGTTTGGGCTAACGTGAAAACTCCCGCGGTTAAGCGATCATAAAGCGCGCTGTATTAATTCATTAACCCCGGGGCTTTGACGTAGCCCAAACTGCAAAAATTAAGTTTACAGAGCACTAGTGTTACATTACCTCCCTAAAAATGGGCTGATGTCTGCACTGTCAGAGCTATATCGGATATTGCGAACTGGTGGGAAAATGTTTGTTGTAGTTCGCTCTGTCGATTGCCTTGAAGCCTGCAATAAAACAGCGAAACTTGATGTATTAACAGGTTTAACTACCTACTCTTCAGAGGGAAAATCGTATTCCAGATATTTTCACAGCCAAGAATCTATCAAGCACTACCTATCTCAAGCAGGATTGACCATTAAACACATCGATGCGTATCAAGAACAACTCTGTGTTGATTGCCATAGAACGCAACTTTCCAATCAGATTGACAGTCTCATTGAGGTCTTAGCTATAAAATGATAAAAGCAGAAAATCAGAAGTTTCATTTTCAACCAGTAGATCAAGCTCACCGCTCACTTGTCCACCATTGGTTAAAACAACCTCATGTAGCCAAATGGTTTTATGGACGAGGTCTACAAAATACTTTCAATCATTTAGACGATTTCCTAAAAGGATCCTCCAAAGGACAATACCGGATAGGATTTGATCAGGAACAGCCCTTTGCCTTTCTTATCACTTCCATCGTTGAAAAGCCCAATGATGAATTAACCAAGTGGTGTACCAAAAAAGGAACAGCCATTACGCTTGATCTTCTCATCGGAGAGACTGACTATTTAGGCAAAGGACTCTCCCATATCGTCATTCAAGAGTTTCTCCTGAGCCAGTTCCCAAATGTAGTTGAAGTTCTTATCGATCCAGAAGCAACAAATTCTCATGCTATCCATATTTACAAGAAGGTGGGCTTTACCGTCTTAGGTGAATTTATTCCATCGCATAGTCCTCATCTCCATTACATGATGCGCCTAGATATGGAAAAGTTGACAAGCAATGCCCCTTATCACTTAGAGCGCTACGATGCGATCCCCCATGAAGAAACTTTATTTCGCGGAATCAGCGAAGAAGCTTTCCAAACAAAAGGATTACCACCCATCCAACCCTTTAGTGTTTTCATCAAAGATCAAAAGCAGAATGTAGTTGGTGGCATATCTGGAACGACATTTTATGGATCTCTCTATGTAGATAGCCTTTTCATGGAGAAAAAAGAGGAAGTTTCTTCTTGATAAATCCCCAGTAAAAAGCTCGGAGTAACCCGAGCTTTTTCATCCAAGAGCATCTACTCGTTTAAGCATCAGTTCCATCTCTGGGGGAATTTTCTTTTTGATAAACCGACGAATCATACAGGCATAGAAAAGGGATAAGAGCCCTCGAATCTCCACTTGGAAAGTGATTTCTGTTTTGTCACCAACTTGCCTCATGGACTGATAGCTGACAACTTTGGCGCAGAAAAGATAAGCTTCTTGCACCACTAATTTATGAGGCTCAACCTTCGTTAGTAAAGTTTTGAAAAGAGGCGTTCCTACAAATTTGGTAGAGCCGGTTGTGCCAGTCTGGAATGGGCTATCAAGTCTGCTTAACTCAATTTGTTCATCCCAAGTTTTCCAATTTTCAACATCTTCCCAAATCTTCCAGATTTGAATGGGTGTAGCTTTTGTCACTACAGTATGTTTAACAATGCGCATGTTCTAAAATTCCTTCTTTTAACCATGTAATTTCTGATGTAAGTTGAGTAATACCGTACCGGAGCGAGGTAAGACGAATTGCCTTCCTAGGGTGCTCGCCTAGGCTCTCCAACCTACTTTCGATTTTTTTGTATTCTTCATAAATTTTCTGGGCCTTTTCCAATCTTTCCTGGAAAAGCCGAACCATCTTTTTTCGGTCCGTGGCAAAAAAGAGTTTAAGGAGAAACTCATTGCGCGGGGTCTCCTCACTTGTCGGGTTGTCAAACCAAGCCTTAAACTCCATTCGTCCCGTTTCTGTAATGGAAAAGACTTGCTTTTTTTTCTTTCCCACATAGACGATCTCGGATACCACCCTCCCTTCCCGCGCCAAAACTTTCAACATTGGATAAATGGTCGAATCGGATTCTTGCCAGAAATAGACTGTCGATCGCCCCATGAGGGATTTGATCTCATACCCGGTAGTCGGTCCTTCCAGAAGAACCCCCAGAATGGCGTATCTTGTTTTGTTCAATGGCTTCATGAAAAATACCCAGTTTCTAGGTATTTTAGTGAATGTGCTGCTTTAAGCACAATAGCAATCAATTTTTGAAAAACATCCTTACTAAAACAATGCTATTGACCGATCGATCAGCGCTTGATATTATCTCTGTTTTGCACTGTAAACCATAAACCGGAAATACATGAAACAGCTAAGCGATTTGAAGAACGTTGGGAAAGCAACTCTTGAAGATTTGCATCTTTTGGACATCCACACAGTGGAAGAACTGTCAACCAAAGATCCTACTGTCTTGTTTCACGAATTGGAGAGGCGTACGCAGTCAAGACAAGACCTCTGCGTGTGGGATGTGTTTGCAGCAATCATTCATGAAGCTTCTGGTGGCGAACCCGCTGTGTGGTGGAAATGGACTAATAAACGTAAAGCCCTTCACAAGGATGGGTCCCTGAACCATGTGATTTGAGTGATTGAAAAATGGATACAAAAGAAAGCCTTCTTAAAGCGGCCCTAAAGGTTTTTGCAGCCAATGGCTATCATGGCAGTAGTGTGGCAGATATTGCTAAAGAAGCAAACGTTTCAAAGGCTCTCTTTTACCACTATTTTGACAGCAAAAACGATCTTCTTGTCATTTTCGCAAAGCAGAGGTTAGAAGAATGGACGCCACTCATAGAAAATCTGGAAATAATCAAAGATCCTAAAGAGCGCATCGTGTTTTTAATCGATTTTGTCTTAAGCGAACTAGTGCTCTGTAAACTTAATTTTTGCGGTTTCGGCTACGTCAAAGCCCCGGGGTTAAACGATCGTAAAGCTAGCTGTATTGAATTAATACAGCGCGCTTTACGATCGCTTAACCGCGGGAGCTTTCACGTTAGCCCAAACTGCAAAAATTAAGTTTACAGAGCA
>JASHXO010000070.1 GCA_030043495.1 Candidatus Rhabdochlamydia sp. | reverse complement strand
AGGATGATCCCTTCTTCATTTTTCACAGTTTGGATAGAATGAAGATTTCCAAATTGATCTAGTTCCCAAACAGTAAGAACATATCGATGAAGGTTGTGCATCCCTATGAAGCAATACTTATCTTTCATTGTTATCGCATCAATGCGCCCTGTAAGTTTCAAGAGCTGAGTTAATTCAAATTTGCCTTTTTGATTTTGTTTCCAAATGCATATTGTCCCAAGCCCACCTTGCGAAATCAGGAAATCGCCTATCAAATTAAGATGCATAATTGTTAGACATTGCGTAGGAATAAGATCTTGAAACCAGTCATATTTTCCATCGTTTGCGTATTTATAAACTTCGATGACCCCCTCTGTCGAACCTGTGAAAAGTAGTCCTTCTTTTATTTGAAAATGACGTCTTATTAAGTGGGGATGGGAATCAATGGCTTGAAATAAAACGAATTCTCCGTTTAAATCTTCCTCCCAAATTTCGATCTTGTTTTCATGTAAAAAGAAGATTTGATCTTCGATAACTTCAAAAGATAGAATTGGCGAACTACTGGGTTTTTGAATTGTCTTTGCTGCTGCAAAAGTCCCGTCTGGCATCTTTGTTAGAATTCTGATTTCACAATGCGTCAAGATATACAGTTTAGTCTTAGTGGCTATGAATTCTCCCACTTTAAAGCGATCACTTGGAAGTGTTTGCACTTCTTTAAAATTTCTATTCCAATCATAGTGAAGAATTTTAACTGAATGATCTTCTAAACCTGCAAAAATGAAATTTTCATAAATGTTTATGCATGTTAAATGATTTTGTTTTCCTGAGTCATTGTGAAAAATTGGAAAATCAATTTGGCAGGCTTCTAGATTTTTTTCTGCATGGATTGAGGCGATTTTTTGAATTTTAGAACAATTGTGTAAGATGAAATTTTGCACTTGATTATATAAAAATCGATTAGATTGACTTAAATTTGACAAATCTTGAAATGATAAGTCTTTGCAGATGAATCTAAAAAGTTCAACTGGAAGTAGTTGGAAATTTCCATTATCTTGATAAGTAGTCTGCCACATGCTGGATATTTTCTCATTTTGCGGAGTCTTGGTTTTTTTGAGATAAGCCCATTCGCACAACAGTTTTTGTTTAGCTTTACGTATTTTTAAATCCATTAACTGAGATCGCACTATCTTTTCTAAGCGCACCAGATGCTGTTTTCCGAGAACAAACTCTTCATATTTATTAAGAAACTTTATTCTGGAAATCTTTGACATTATCTCTTGAAGAGTTTTGAGATGACTCCTCGAATAACTCAAGGGTCTTTCAACGACTGCTTGAGTTTTCTGGTCCAATTCGGTTAGAGTTTTTTTAAAAAAAACTAAAAAAGTCTCCTTCCATTCCTTAAATGCTAAGCTATGTTCCTTTGGGATAGCTTGACCTGGATTCAATCCTTTTATACGTTCAATTTGCCCCATCAATTCATAGTAGTCTGATACAAGCAGGCGTTGTTTGATAAAGATAGATGACTTTGAGTTAGTCAACGTATGAGGCCAACTATCTTCTTGTCGCCGCCACACTATTTTTTGACGAAACTCTTCTATAGAGAACTGAGCGCTCATTACAATCTCCAGTTTTTTTGATTTCGGAAGAGAAATATCTTTACGAAGGGTAAAAGACTATAAAATGCAGCTGCTTTATTCGCCAAAGAAATACAAATATAAAAGCTCTTGCACAAGACATTCTAAAAATTTAGATAAGATTAACTGTGCTTTTCCCTGAAAAGCCAAAGTCTGTAATCATTTTCATAGTATTTTTTTTGCGGCGCTTTTAGTATGAGTTTTTTTTGACTGGGAGGAAAAATGAGTATTGCGATTATCTATATCGCTTATCTTGTCATCGGAGCGATCGCTGGGGTTTTGGGCGGATTGCTCGGAATTGGCGGAGGGATCATTACTGTCCCCTGCCTGCTTTATGTCTTCCACCTTATGAAATTCCCTCAGCCATATATCATGCACATGGCAATTGCGACTTCACTGGCTGCAATGGTCTTCAATACTGCTGCTGCGACTTGGGCTCACAACAGGAGAGGCAATGTTCTCTGGAATGTATTTAAAAAGATGGTCCCCGGGTTTGTCATCGGTTCAATCATAGGCGCAATCATCGCCATTTGGCTTTCAGGAGTTTTTCTCGAAATTATCTTCGGCATTTTTCTGTGCGTTCTTGCCTACATTTTTTTCCGCAAAAAAGCTGTCAAATTCGGCACGCACAAACTTCCACCCAGCCCAATATTGAGTCTCTATTGTTGTGGAATTGGAGCTTTTGCAAACCTTTTAGGGATCGGCGGCGGTACCATGGTCGTTCCTTTGCTGACAAGTTTTAAAGTCGTCGATAGAAATGCGATAGGAACCTCTGCGGCATCGACGCTGGTCACGACGATTTTAGGAACGATCTCCTATTTGATTTTCGGATGGGGCGATATCCGTGCTTCAGGGACAATAGGCTTGATCGATTTGCCTGCTTTTCTCATCATTGGCATTGTTGCTTTCTTTTGCGCCCCTTTTGGCGTGAAACTGACCCATGAAATTTCACCTGAGAAAGTGCGTAAGATTTTTGCCATCGTCTTAGCGCTGACGGGTTTGTCCCTCATCTTTCTTTAAATTAAGGTTGAATGAATGTCCTGTATTTTGAGCGATTTTCACCATATACGACCTCATCATGAAATCGAACAAGAGAAGTCGTTGGACTGGATTGCTGAGGCACATGCTAAAGCAGCATGCAAAAACGATCAAAGCATTAACCCACAGGAATTCCATGCGTTCCTAACGCAAATTCGCGAAAAGCTGAGGCGTGTTGGACTCGGTAAGGAGCGGATTCAAAACCGCGGAGTCCTGATCCGAGATCTTTTTGAAGACGATTGGTCGAAAATGGAAATCTACCCCGTTGAATCCAATCCTTATGGAAGCGGCTTTACTCAGCGCAGCGAATTTTTCGACCGAGAAGTTTCGAGAATTTTTGAGCAATTTTATCCAGAAGGGACAATCCTTCCCGACCATTTGATCCATGTGACATGCACAGGATATGTGGCGCCCAGTCCAGCGCAAAAATTAGTCTCAACGCGTCAAGCTGGGACTGCGACAACGGTAACGCATGCTTACCACATGGGTTGTTATGGATCGATCCCAGCCATTCGAATTGCGGCCGGTTATGCTTCGCTCCCCCTTCTTTCCGCATCGCAGACTGATATCGTCCACACCGAGGTCTGCAGTCTCCATATGCATCCTTTACGGCACCATTCTGAACAACTGCTTGTCGAGAGTTTATTTGCTGATGGATTTATCAAGTATACTGTCAATTCAAAGAAGGGTAACGGGCCCCACCTAAAATTGCTCGCTCTTCATGAAGAAACAATCCCCGAATCTGTCTTATCCATGACTTGGCGCTGTGAAGACCATGGGCTCAGCATGACTCTTTCAAAGGACGTGCCTATTTTGATCGCTCGCGCGATCAACCATTATCTTCAACGCCTATGCTCGCTCGCTGGGCTGAAGAGTGAAACAATCATAAAAAAGGCCTTCTTTGCGGTCCATCCTGGGGGGCCAAAGATTTTGCAACAAATCAAAGAGATGCTCGAATTGGAATCTCGTCAATTGGAACACTCCGAATACATCCTTAAGCATTTTGGCAATATGTCATCCGCTACACTTCCCCATATTTGGGAAATGATGCTCCAAAATTCAAAAGTGCCTGCAGGAGCGCCTATTATAAGTCTCGCTTTCGGGCCTGGTTTGAGTATTGCAGGCGGTCTTTTTGAAAAAGGAATTTAACTCGATGATCAATTTTTTTAATCCCAAGGGAAATTTTATGACTTTGCCATATCAATCCTCACTCGTCTCCCATAGTTATTCACTATGGGCTTCTCGGTCGGAACGCTGCATTTTAATCTGGCTTTGTCAA
Organism: Candidatus Rhabdochlamydia sp.; assembly: GCA_030043495.1. Classification (GTDB taxonomy): domain Bacteria; phylum Chlamydiota; class Chlamydiia; order Chlamydiales; family Rhabdochlamydiaceae; genus CAJCIW01. Next base: position 501 of record JASHXO010000070.1, on the reverse strand, counting down.
AAATTCCCCTCGGGATTGAAAAAATTGATCATCGAGTTTAAGAAATGAGCCTTTTGATTTTACTTCCCTTTATCATCCAGACCTTAGTGATTACGGTTGACGAATTTTATTTTCACGTGAGAAGAGGGCTTCCAAAATGGGAACGGCTTGGCCATCCTCTTGATACCTTGACTGTGCTTGCTTGTTTTGCTTTTGTTTTATTTGTTCCTTATTCCTCATTTACGCTGAAAATCTACATCGGCCTGGCGATCTTCTCTTGCATTTTTGTCACTAAAGATGAATTTGTCCATAAAGAGTGTTGCCCTGCCTCAGAGCAGTGGCTGCATGCATTGCTGTTCTTGAATCATCCTGTCGTATTAACAGCGGCCGGCCTCATTTGGCCCGTGTCTACAGGGACAAGAGGTCCCGAATGGCTGAATGGTCTACTCCCCTATCTCGACCAGATGCATATATTTCTCATGATGCAAACAGCAGCTATTGCTCTATTTTTAATTTATCAAC
>JASHXO010000069.1 GCA_030043495.1 Candidatus Rhabdochlamydia sp. | reverse complement strand
ATAAGCCAATTGGTAACGTCCAATTGGGCTTAAAGAGCTATCGGGAGAACTTGTCCAAGTCGATTGGGCTGCATTTCGCATGATGACGCGTTTTTGTTCGATATAAGGTGCTAACCGCTCTAAATCTTGATGATAAAGGGCATCGAGTTTATCCTGATTTCTTTGCAAGGCTTCTCGAACAGATTTGAGAATAGCTTGATCTTGCTGTTCAGATTCCCAGATGGGCTGTCTAGGGAATAAGTAGCCGTTTCGATTTGGTCCGCTCGTAAAAATAGTATCCACAAAGCCACCTGTGCTGGTTGCCAGTGTTTCAATTCCCATACAGTGCATTTCACCTTGGACTAGGCCGCAAGGTTCAAAAATGGAGGGGAAAACGCCAACATCGACAGCAGCGCGCAATAAACTGCCAAACCCTTGGACCCCGCTGATGTCTTCAGGAGAAGAATTGCCTATCTGCCAATAAAGACGTCCATCGGGACGTTTATAATCGCGGATGATGCAAACTCCTTTATTATTATGTTTTTTAGCAAACTCTTCCATCTGAGTAAGGTAACCATCCGCTTTTGGATCAGGATCGAGTCCAATACAGATAAATTGGCCGCCGTTCTTCAATACTTCTTCCATGATGAGCGGCAGCTTGTCGATGCCTTTTTGATAAGCGTCATAGCGTCCAACGTAAAAGAAAATCGGCTGGGTAGGATCAAAATCGCCTAATTTGTGAACTTTTAAATACTCTACCAGCTGCTCGCGGATGAGTTTGATCTTTTCAGGGAGACCTTGATCGTCAGGGCCATAGCTGAGATCGAGAGGGGTTCCTTCGTGTGAGATCCAATTTTTAAGTTGAGGGTCTGTTTTAGGATTCCATCCATCCGTGTTCCCGTTCACAATTCCCGCTAACTTTCCTTTTGAAGCATTGATCTTTGTAAATCTTTGCATTCCTTTGCCAAAAAGATCTGTTTGAACTTCTTTGGCAAAGGTTTCAGAAACTGTTGTGTTCATATCGGAATTTTCGAGGCCTTCGATGAATGAATTGATAGAATGGTGAGGTAGACCGATTTCTGAGAGAAGATCATGTGCTTTGGGATAATCGAAGCAAAGCGGGCTATTATTATTGTGGAAGGTGAAAATTGTTGCTGGAGTTATTCCTGCTTTCCATTCATCATAGTGGCGTGCTTTCAAAATCTTGGGAACAAGGGCTGTCTGTGCATCGTGTACTTGAACAAGTTGAACAGGATTTTTCTGTTTTTGGCTCAATTGATAGACAAGGTCGGCCGAAAGGCTTTGGAAGTGTGTCCAGCGACGTTTGACTTCTAGATCGTTTCCGTCGTAGATGCTGTTGGGTTTTCCCTCATTATTGAATCCGACTTTAAAAAGGGCATCTTCGATAAAATAGCAGGTGATTCCATTGACTTTGGCTTTGAAAACTTTATGAGTTTCTCCATTGAGATCAATTTTATATTTCTCTTTTTCCTTAAGGACAAGTTTCGGATTGATCACATCATATTTGGGTAAAATGATGCAGGTATCGTCTGTGCCATATCCGCGAGCTATTCCCGCGACAGCCGGTGCAAGGCCGCCCATGCTGATGACTCCTGCAAGTTCAGCAGTGACCATAGCAACTCTCATATGCGGTGGAATTGTTTCTTTAGGATCAATAATGAGGCCTGTAGCAGGGCAAGCAATGGGATTTTTGGGGACTATTCTTTCAGAAACAAACTGTTTGGCGCCATTTCGAATATCAAAGCCAATTTTCCGGTCGATAACGCGTATGTAAATGTCGATCATCGAAGCGGAATTCTGAGAAGAAGGAGTGTGAAGAGGTTCGATCAAAACCCGGGGATTCTTTTCGATTTGCATCTCACCATAACGCCAATAACCGAATTTTGGATTCCCACGGCCACCATGTTCTAACCAGACCAGCTCAGCAAGATCAGTTTGAGCAAATTCCGGCAGCTCTCGAAATAACTTGAGCTGCTTATCTTTATCGGCGGTTGATTTTAATTTTTCAGCAAAATCTGCTAGTGCTGGCTTGAACCTCTGTAAGATGATCTGTGCTTTATAATGATTCATCAATTGAGCAATTACATCTGTTCCTTCTGTGTTTTTACATTCGAGAAGAGTAAGTGGATGTGCAGCAATATAATGATCGGCAGAAAAAAGTTCTTCAGGTCGATAGCAGGCTGCCCAAACTGCTTTTCCTAAAGCTTTTTTAATTTCAATGTCGAGTTCTTGAAATTTTTCATAGATAAACTCTTTAGGATAACCAGACGTATTAAGAAAGATGTAAAAATCCTGCAATTGCTGCAGTTTTAATACATTTAATGATATTTCGAGGGTATCTGTCTGTTTAATGCCTTCGTTGAGAACATAGCTTAAGTTAAATGAAGAAGGAGTCCGCTTTGCAGCTTTTAGAGTGGCAGCTCTTTTAGCACAACTTTCTTCTTCAATGGGAGAAACTTTATTTGAAGCAAGATTGGAAAATAGTTCAGCAAGTTCTCTGAGTTCTTTAAGGTTTTGTCGTTGATGCTCTAAGTAATGGTCTAAAGGATTTTTTCCTC
>JASHXO010000068.1 GCA_030043495.1 Candidatus Rhabdochlamydia sp. | reverse complement strand
TCCAAAAGCAGCGGCGGCAATGACAGAGGCTCCTGTCCCTATAGCTCCCATTCCCAAAAGGCGCATGGAAAGACGTGTAATTTCTGTTGTGGTCAAGCCGCAGAAGCCATTCTGTGTCGACCGCTCTTGCCAAAAACTAATGCTGCTCATTTGGTTTGAAGGGGCAATTGTTGGTTGAACAACTGTTAAGCCTCGATTAGGTAGATGAACAGAATTAGATGACATAATTTCTCCAAAAATATATATATAAATCGGAAATATTATATTAGATCAGTAACTAAACAAACAACGACAATTAAGTAATAAGCAAATTAACATTATATAATTAAGTTTTTTATACTATCAAATTAATTTAAATAAAATAGCCCCATTATTACATGGGGCAAAAATCGAGGGCTAGAAAGCTTTTAGAGCATGTTTACAGAGCACTAGTGCTCTTAGATCTGCTGAGGGGTTGGATCGTCTGGAAGAGATGGGGGGAGACGATCTGTGGCCTGTTCTGGCGGTGGAGGTGGCGTTTTACGCTGAAGATCTTGAGTGTTCTTCAGGCGCTGCTTCTTCTTCTCTAAATCAAATTTACCATTCATGATTTCCAGAACATCTTCACGGTCAAGAGTTTCAAACTCCATGAGCATTTCTGTCATGAGTTGGACTTGCAGGCGATGCGCTTCAATAATTTCTTTAGCACGCAAATGGGCTTCATCCAAAATTGAACGAACTTCTTTATCGATAGTCTCTGCAGTCGCTTCCGAGTAAGACTTTTCATGGTAATTGGGCATTCCGAGATACTGTCCGCTCTCATTGCGTTCATCATAAGCGACAGCCCCGAGTTTATCCGTCATTCCCCATTCACAGACCATGCTGCGGACAAGACGAGTCGCTTGGGTAATGTCCATTTGCGCGCCGCTAGAAATATCTCCGACAAAGATCTCTTCAGCAACGCGTCCACCCATTAAGACAGCCAGTTGGTCGAGGACTTCACGTCTCCAATAGCTCAAACGGTTCTTTTTTGGCATAAAATGTGTCGCGCCAAGAGACAATCCACGCGGAATAATTGTCACTTTATCCACAGGATCAGCGTGTTTGACGATCAGAGCGACAACGGCATGTCCCGATTCATGATAAGCCGTTGTCCGTTTTTCATTTTGATCGATTTCAAGGCTGCGCCTTTCTTTTCCGTATCGGACCTTGTCACAGGCTTCTGCAGCATCTGCAGCAGTCACAGCGGAACGCCCTTTGCGAGCTGCTAACAATGCCGCTTCGTTCAAGATATTTGACAAATCAGCGCCGGAGGCCCCAGGAGTATTGCGAGCAAGATGCATCAGATCAACGGATGGATCCAGTTTAATCTTGCGTGCATGGACTTTAAGGATTTCGTAACGTCCTTTGATATCGGGAAGATCGATGATAATTCGACGATCAAACCGTCCTGGTCGCAGAAGAGCTTTATCAAGGACATCAGGACGGTTTGTCGCTGCGATCAAGATCACACCTTCATTGGTATCAAATCCGTCCATTTCTACGAGAAGTTGGTTAAGAGTCTGTTCTCTTTCATCATGTCCGCCGCCGATTCCTGATCCACGGTGGCGTCCGACAGCATCGATCTCGTCGATAAAGATAATGCAAGGGGCGTGTTTCTTCGCTTGGTCGAATAAATCGCGAATACGGCTAGCGCCGACGCCGACAAACATTTCAACGAAGTCAGAGCCAGAGATGAAGAAAAAGGGTCGGTCCGCTTCGCCAGCAATCGCTTTGGCAACCAGTGTTTTACCAGTACCTGGCGCCCCGACCATCAGAACTCCTTTAGGAATGCGTGCGCCTAATGCTGTGAACTTGGAAGGATCTTTCAAGAAATCGACAATTTCCTGAAGTTCTTCTTTCGCTTCTTCACAACCTGCAACATCTTTGAAGGTCACCTTATTGCGTTCTTTCGTCAACATTTTTGCAGGAGATTTGCCGAAATTCATCGCGCTGCTGCCAACGCCTTTCATCTGACGAGAGAAGACAAAATAAAGGAGGAGGACGACTAGAACGACAGGAAGAATCGTCAGCAGGTAACTAAAATAATTGGGCGAAGGTTCTTCACTTTTAAAAGTTTTTTCCAGCACTGCATTGCGAGGTTGGTCAGGCGCTTTAAAGTTCGCAGCTTTATTGGAAGTAAAATTATCCCATTCCTGTTTAGCTTGACCAAACCAATGTCCGAAGATTTCAGGATCCTGCTTTTCTAAAGCACGCGTGGAAAGTTCCTGGTTATTGAAAAACCAAGTGACATTGGCGACTGCCTGACGGGCTTTATCAAGCTGGGCCTCATTTTTCTCGAGCTCGTCGTTGACATATGCAGATTGCTCGAGTTGGGCCTTGTAGTTACGGACGCTTCTAAGCTGGATCAGGCGGACATTTTGTTGTTCTTTATTGAGATTGGCGACGATCTCATCGAGGGCGGTCAGAGCATTGCGATAGACAGACAGCTGCTCCTGAATGCTTTGATCGGATTCTCCATTGGAAATTTGAGCAACTTCTTGTTCTAAATTTTTGAGTTGCTGCTTCATCGTTTCATTGCCAATCCCTAAAGCGGGAGAGCGAAACCTTTCTATCAGAGTGAGTAGGTCTTTCCCATAGGCATTGACTGAAGCTGGATTAGGATCATGGGAAATTCCAGGAAATAATTTTTCCAAATCGACCAGACTTGTGATCTCTTTATCGGAAAGGGCCTTGACAGCAACTGAGTTATCCTTGTCTGGAGTGTTATAGATAGGATCAACGACAAGGTAACCTCCTTTAGGAATTGGCTGGCCGGTCAAATGTAAAAAGAGATCGGAGGCCTCTTTGACATTTTGATGCGAAATGGCCAATTCTTGTTCGAGGGAATTTCTTTGGCCGGTCAATTCATGATTGCGGTTGAGGAGGTCCAAATAGCGAAATCGCGCTTTAGCATCATCGGATTGTTTATCTTTGAACTTGCCACTAAAGGTAACAAGATTGTCATTAAGAGCAATTTTTCTGCTGTCTTCCTTCTGAATCAAATCGAGATTGACAAGATGCTCAAGTTGATGGCTAAAAGCAACTTTAGCGGTTTTATCGCCATTGAGATTTTGAACAGTAAGGATAATCAAGATCGCTGCCAACAGGAAGATGAAGAACCCACCTGGAAAACCTCGTTTAGATTCAGGTTTCATATTGTCATTGCTCATAAGTTTTTATACACTTTTTTGTGGAATTCAAAGACAAGCTTTTGCATCAAATTAAATACATATTCTATCAATGAGTCCCAGATGATAAATTAAACCATCGGCTGCCGATTAAAGTAAAGAACATTTCCCCTTTCAAAAAGAGCAAATTTCTGAGCATAAAACTCATAAGATTTGAAAAAGAAATGTTTTCTTCACAGGAGAGGCCATCCATAGGCTAACACCCGGTTCCCTCATCATAACAAATAGTGAATAATTTGTCCTTTATTTGTTTAAATATTTATTTTAAGACAAATGAATAAGAAGGATTTACAATTAATTATACTTTATTCTTATAAAAATAAAGATAACCTTTATCAACGTGAAATTCACCCTCTTTGGAACAAAATTTTTTCTGCGATGAATTTTCAATCAAAGCCATCGCGATTCCCTCGATGATTTGGCGGGATAATGTCATCCCTTCTTGTTCTAACCAACCCTTGAGTAAATATTTTAGTTGAAGCGAAGGCATGGGGAGGTATGGATTCAAATTCAAATAGTCCCTATTCGGCTGCTTTTCGATGCCTGCTAGAATAGGTCGGTTTAATTTATGGAAATACTCTTTAACTTCTTTGGATTCTTCTCCCAACCGGCGCAAGTTGGCAGCAATTTGCTTTCCAAATGAAGCCGTCAGATAGGGAAACATTTCTTCTCTCATTTTTCCGCGCAAAAAACGCTTGTCCCGATTTGTTGAATCTAAGAAATAGTTTAAATTTCTTTTAGAAAGCCACTGAAGGATTCCCTTTTTTTCTATAAAAAGCAGCGGCCGCCAAATCGTCATGTCCCGGACCATAGTCTCTGTTGCAAGGCCGCCAAGAGAAAAGAACGAAGTGCCTTCAAAAACGCGTTTGAGGACAGTCTCTGCCTGATCGTCGGCATGATGTCCCAGCAGCAAAGCTTGAGCTCCGATCTCCGCATAAACCTGTGAAAAAAACTCTAACCGATGTTCTCTCCCTTGTTCCTCGCTGTTACCAGGACTAAAATCCTTCATGGAAAGCGACTTAAGATGGAAAACCAACCCTAGGCGCTTCACTTCGTCATGGATCGCTTGCGCCTCAGCTCCACTCTCTGCTCTCCATCCATGGTCCACATGGGCCGCATGTAGTTCAAATGAGAAAAAATGACGGCACTCAAGCAATAGATAGAGTAGAGCTTTGGAATCGGGTCCTCCAGAATATCCTATCAACAGAGGTTGGTTCGAAATTAACCGCGAGCCTAAAAATTTTCTGAGGCTTAACAAAAGGAGGTCTTTCATAAGAGTGGCTATGAGAGAAAAATAATAAAAAATAATATTTACATTATTTTAGATTGCATATTAACTCAATCTTATGGTATCTTCAATCTTCTAAAAAAGGAAGGATTGGATGACATTCTTAGAATCTCATATAAACTCATTAAATTTTTCAACTCAACTAGATGTTATTAACAACCTAATGGACTCTGCACATGCAACAACTACTTTCTGGGGTAACCGAGTTGTAGAAGTAAATGGCTTTACGGGCTCAGTTTATTTAGATGATGTAGCAAAGAAGGTTTTAAGTACAAGCCACCAAAGATGTAACGCAGATGACTTAACAACAGCAGAAAGGATTTCTGGAGTTGATATCGTAAAAAAATTGCAGAAATTTTATCATGATACTGATATTGAAATTCAAAGTGCTCATTTGATCACTAAGGTTTTTAATTTTA
>JASHXO010000067.1 GCA_030043495.1 Candidatus Rhabdochlamydia sp. | reverse complement strand
CTTTTCGATTTTTTGAAGCGAGGAAGCAAAATCTCGACAGGCTTGCTGAATATTATCGGTAAGAGGAAGAGGGCATTGATAGCGTCTCAGGGTTGCAAGATGTTGCTGTAGAAGAGCGAGTTGCGTTTGGCAAAAAGCCAAATCCTGTGAAGAGAAATTCTGATTTTGAAGGACTGAAGAGAGCGACCGGCTAATTTGGAAGCTGAGCAAAAGCGGGTGTAATAATCTATCGTTAAAAGCGATCTCATCTGCGATGTTCTTCATGCTATTCAAATGTTGGGCAACAGGATTGCAATGGTTCAAGAGTTGCCGTGAGAGCTGATTGAGATGATGTTTAGTCTCCGTATGAAAGTTCTGATTGCCATCTGCTTTACCCAAAGCATCGACCCTTTCCCGGTTATATTGACAAGAGAGTTCGATCATCGATGAGATCTTCAAGACAAGAGCTGGAGCGCTGATTGAATCCAAAGAAATTTCTCGGATGTTCCTCTGGATTTGACTTGCAAATATTTCACTTTGCTCTTTCATTGAGCGGGTGAAATTGGCTATCCCGCGTTTTTGTTTTTCATTTGTAAAATCGAATTTTTCATCGATAGCATGAAAAATCGCAGTCTCCAGGATTTGATCGGTCAATTCTTGGATCCCTCTTTCTATGGCAGCAAAGTCAGTATTTGAGACGGGTTCTTTGTCATCAAAAGAATCATTGGCAATGCACAATCCATCGTACAGCATCTGTTGCATTTCATCTTCTTGCGTGACTGCTTTTAATGCGATGGAAAGGGTCATCACGACCGTTTCCATGACTTCGGGAATAAACGTATCATCCAGTTCTCTGCCTGCTCTGTCTCTAATAGGAGACCGATGTTGCAGGTAATTGTTCAAGCGGTCTTGAGTACGATATTGGCTTTTATTGAGGACTTCGATGAGGTATTCCACAAGGCCAGTGATCTCCACTCTTTTGATGTTTGTGTCTCGGCTGCGCAAGCCCGCCGTTTCATCCGTATCATTTAAACTTTGTTGAAGCAGCTGAAGAATTTTCTGCAACTGCCGATAGAGTAAACGTTGAGTCGCATATGCCGTTGGAGTATTTCGGCGCAGCGATTCAATTGTCTGTTCCGAATAGTTCTGTAAAAAAGGAGTGTGGCTGAGTGCAATTTTTGCTCCACCTTGTAAAATTTGGTTTCCGATCCATTGAGGGACAAAGAGCATTGCTTTTAAAGTGAAGCTGCACAAGTAATTGAGGCCGGAGACCAAGGGGTTGAGAAAATGCAAAGGAGAATGTGTGGGAATTTGTGTTTTGAAATAAAGGTCGATCATCTCATTCCATTTGATGCGCGGTCCAAAGCTGTCGATCACTGTTTTGGCGACGGCGGCAAAAAGTTCATTGGGTTTTAATCCACCATTGCGCTCGGGTGATCTGATTGCCTCTTCCATCATGAGATTGAAATCTCTTGCCTGTGAATTTGGCGCAGCGGCGACTTGATTGTAAGCGCCGCTGGTGACAGCCAACCAATTACGGGCCAGTTTGATAAAAAACTCTTCCTTGGATTCTTGTGAAGAGGAGGTATTTTTGATTCCACTTTTGACAAGATTAAGGACGTTATCGAAAATCGCGCTCACATAGAACGAAGATAGGGGGATAAGAATATCGTAAACTCTTTTCGCTGACCACTTGACAAATATCGAGAAAAAACCTAAGTCGGCCTGGTCGATCTTTTCAAATAAACGCTGACGGAAAATGGATAAGAGGTCGTTATCTGAATTATCGGAAGTCTTATAAATTTCTGCATAGAGAGCATCGTCGGCATTGATTCCACAGATTTTTTCCAAGACAAGTTTTGCTGGCCCGATGGAAGAAGACCTGCTTTTAAAAAGCTCACTTTTTTGCAAGATGTTTTTATCTGAGATGGTTTGAGGAATTCGTTGCGAAGGCGGCTGGAGGACATTCTGATGGGCGTTGATATTTTGAATGAAATCAGGAATGGCGGAGACATTTGTCCTGACAGGGTTTAACGGTAAGCGCAATCCTTGCAAATAAACTTGTTGCGCTTGCATGAATTGGAAAGCACCTTGCAAAACGCCTATCAATTCTCCCCAGGAACTGCGTTCAATAGCGCCTTGAAGCTGTTGGATCATCGGATCAATTGTGCCAAGCAAGTGCTGTTGTTCGTTGGTCCTTTGGATATGTTCGCGGATTTTTTCAAAAGTGTATCGGACAAGTGTGGCCAGTGAACTCGCTCCTTGCTGAGAGAGAGCTCCGCCTGCAGAACTAAGAACCGAGTCCAAAAAACGCCTTCCTTGTGAGGCGATATTGCCCAAATTTAGAAAATTAAGTGCCGGCCCTACAGCTGTGGTCGTTCCTCCGCTTGGTGTTGTCACAGGTTGAGTGGCGGCCTGGGTCGTTGTTCCAGATGGAGATATAGGTTGTGAAGGAGCAGGAGGTTGTGGAGAGAAGAGGTTTTGATACATCCTGTTGGGCAATGTTTCCAGATGCATGACCCCGCGGCCGATTCCTTCAACGAAAATATCTACTGCTTCTTCGATGATTCCGCGCTGCGCATTGAATCCGGTTGTGATGATTTGAAAAGGGGCATCTGTTTGTGCGACTAGTTGAGCATGTGAGGTATTTATTGGACTGGTCAAAAGGCCATTAAGTTCTTGATCGAATTGTTCTAACTGTAACCATTGGTTGGCGACAATTTGCGGAACGAGATTCCGTTGGGCTAGTAACAGCTGGAGTTTTTCACGGAGGTTTTGAATAAGGGGTATTAGTTCTGGCGACGCTGTATTATGGGTCAAAGCGCCGCGATAGGCTTCTAATGCATCGTTGGTTTGCCTCAAAGGAGGGTGTGCACGCGCATTCAAATCGCGTCTCAATGAGGCCAGGCCTTCTGAGATGATCCCATGCTGCGGATGATTGAGCTGCTGGCGCAAAACATGGATTGGTCCATTGACATCAGTCATGCTTTGTGTCAAAACATTCAATGTTTGGATCAAAGCCCCCTCGTGATTTTCGATGATGACGACAAGAATCTCTTCAGCGATTTCAAGCTTTTGTCGGGCCGTAGTACTTACGACTAAATTGGAAGACCCTCCTACACTTGTCGAAGGTTGTACAGTCACATCGGTATCGAGTAAATTTCTTAAAGTTATAAGAGCATCAACCCCTTGATCGCGGATACCAGGAGCTAAAGCGCGAATTTCAGTGGCGTTGAGGCCGTCCAGCAATCGTTTAATTTCATCCAAATCGGTTTGAGCAGGGTTATTTAAGAAAGCTCGGATAAGCTGCTGCAGCTGATGATAATTTTCTGGACAGTGGCGAAGAAGGGCATGCGTAAAGACATCGCGGACACGATTTGTGATTTCCGCTTGATTATTGGCAAAAAGTTCTGAAAGTCGATTGGCTAGGCCTTGTGCTGCTTCTTCAGTTGCATGCCTGGCAGGAGCATAGACAACGTGTTGAGTCCCACTCCACAACCTCGAAAATATGCTAGGTGATGATTGCTGCTGGGGTGGATTGTTGGGAAGATTAGTCTGAAAATATTGGCCAAGATTAGTTGACGTACTTGTCGATACTGTTGATGTTGCCATTCAAATACATGGGTTGAAATTGGAAATCGCAAAAAGTTTTCCCCTTTTGTTTATTCTCGTCAATTCACTAAAATCATTTGAAAAATTTACATTCTTGTTTATGGACCAATTTGATTCATTACTTCATATCGCTGAGAAATTGCTTGGGCCCAATGGATGTCCTTGGGACCAGAAGCAGACATTTTTAAGTTTGCAGCCCTATGTATTGGAAGAGGCCCATGAGGTGATCGAAGCGGTCGATGCTGATGATGATCGCAAAATGATTGAAGAGCTTGGAGATTTGCTCTGCACAATTGTCTTTTATGGGAAATTAGCTGAAAAGAGTGGACGGTTTTCCATTGAGGAGATTGTGACAACGATCAAAGAAAAACTGGTTCGCCGGCATCCGCATGTATTTGGAGAAGTGAAAGTCGAAGATGCAGATGATGTTGTGAAAAACTGGGAAAAGATTAAAGCCGAGGAAAAAAAAGAAGCAGCCAAACAGCAAAGCGTCTTGGACGGACTTCCTCCCACTCTTCCCACATTGATCCGGGCGCAAAAAATCTTAAGACGGATCCTGCGGTCGGGATCTGGCCTCCTTGGAGAAGCAGCTGGTCCTGCTTCAGAAAAGCAAATCGGCGACGAACTGTTAAAACTTGTTCAGCAAGCTGAGGAAAATGGAATCGATGCTGAAAGCGCCTTTCGTCGTTCTCTGGCCCGCATTGAAGATACTTTTCGTAAGCAAGAAAATGTTTAAGCCTTCTTAGAAGCTGTACTAAAACCTCATTTCAAATATTTAATGGATCTTTTCGTTTTCTTTCAATCGGACTTCCTCGACAATATCAGCATCCCGATATTAGGCCTCTTTCGAAAGCAGGTTTTAGTACAGCTTCTTAGGCGCCCGTGTTGCTTGAACGTAAGGAACCAAGAATAGGTGATTGAGCAGACCATAGCGATAGGTTTCTTCTCGTTTCAAGAAGCCCATAAAGCCGTCCAATCGCTCCCGGACGCGGTCGCAGACCAGCCCTGAAGCCCAATCTTGTAATCCTTTCATATCGACAATTGAGAAGTTGATATAAGGAACAAGTTGAATGTGTTGCTCTTCCCAGGTTGCAAGAGACTGTAGATGTTGTTGGGCAAGGGCGATAGATTCTCTAATTCCTCTTCTCGCTGTTTCATCCTGATTAGGCTCAAGAAGATGTGTCTCATTGATCGCATTGATCATAAGTTGATAGGCCTGATAATAATTACCTCGGTGAGCTGCAATGGAAGAATTCACTTGAGTCATTGCTTGCCGGCAAATTCCAAGAAATTCCTGCTGGGCAGTATCGATTTGCTGCGCAATCGTGGCCTCTTCAATGTTTCGTAGTTTCATTAAAAGCTGTGGGCGATAGACATCATCAAATGCATTTAATACTTCTTGTTTGAACATTACCAATTTATTTTTTAGAGGTGTATTTTCACCGATCGATCCTAAAGACTGTTTCTTTTCATTTGCGATTTGTTCAAGGAGAGGATTTGGTTGTGATTGAGCGACACAGAAGAAATTTGTTTTAATCGCTTTTTTCAAATCGATAATGATCGTTGCAAAAATGCGAGTTTGGGCTGCGATTTGTTCAGCAAGCGCAGTAGACCAACGCATCTTCTTCAATTCTTCTAAATGTGTGTCAAGGATAGCCAGTTGGTTTTCGCAGAAAGCGAGGTCTTCATTCGATGGCCCTCCCGGATGGAAGAGGCGTAGCGGAATTGCTGACGCAATCGTTTTAATTTGATTCAGATGAGGAACAACAGTCTGGAGATTTTCCAATGTTTTAGAATGTTGTTTTAATTGAGTGACGGCCTGAACAAGAGATTGCGATTGCTGAGCAATTCCTAAATAACGCTCACCGATTTCATCTTTGTTGTCAGAATTGACTTTAGAGCTTTTAGCTTGGAAACTCGACTCATAGCACTCGGATTCGTAAGCAAGCGTTTCTTCGGTAATCTTGTTGATTTTGTTCTTGCCTTCTAGAGAGCCGAAGTCCATCGTTGCCAGAGCGGTTAAATCTTGGCGTGTTGATGTGAAAAATCGTGTAGAACGGTTGTGCAGGTCGCTGATAAAGCGGTTGGTTTCCTTTTGCTGTTTTTTGCCTGTGAAATCGAATTTCTCTTCTACAGCAGTATTGACAGCTAGCCGCAGAATTTGGCCGCTCAACTTTGCAATTTTGCGTTCTTCTTCTTGCATTTGTTGCAATGAGACTTCTTCGCCGACTTCAAAGGTACGGTTGACCAGGTTGGCAAATTTATAAGTGAGCTTTTGCAGCTGGTCCTCTTTCACAAGAGATTGGACGCTGAGGGCGAGAATGTTGGTGACCTTAGCAATGATCTCTTCGATGAATAAATCGTCAATCGCTTGGTTGATTTTTGCACTCAAGAGCTTGCCTTTGATCAAATCGCGCAGTTCGTCCTTTGTTCGGCACTTTGATTTCCCTAATATTTCGAATAGATTTTTAACCAGTCCTTCTAATTCATTTTTTTTCAGATCCGAAAGTTCAGGAGTTTCTGTCGTCGAGCTGTTTTGTTGAAGTGCATAATCAGCCTGCAATAATTTCCAGATTTCTTCTAGTTGTTCACGGATAACGCTATTTAACGCATGGGTATAACCATGGGCGTCTTGAATCGATCCTAAGGACTTGTCGATGATGGAACGAACGATCTCCTCTGGATTGCCGATGAATTTCTTACCTAGCCAACCTAATAATCCTGATCCCAATGTTTTTCGCAGGACTGTTTGCGCAAATTCTACATAGAGCTCTTTTGTATCAAATCCCAAATTAGAGTCTTTCTTTTCCAGTTCCTGCTGCAACATTTCATTGAGAGTTCCTGTTGGGGAGCGGTTTTGGGAAACATTTTCGTATGCGCCTCCTAAAATCGTCAGATAACGTGTAAAGTTAGTCGTGATCTGATTACGCAACGTATCGAAGTTTTCTACTTTATGCTGTTCGATGTAGTTAAAAATCTCGTCGAAATAGATAGTGCTTGCCTTAGCGATATAACGTTTGGCGATGTTGCTGTAAAAGAAATACTGAATTTTAGCATAGAGTCTAGTCACGAAGCTGACTTTACTTTTCTCAAGTTCTTCGAAAAAGAGTTTTTTTAATTCAGAATTTGCATTAGCGCCTTTTGCTTTCGCTTTCATGAGCAGGTGCATGTAGAAACGTTCGTCAGCAGGTTTTAATTGACAAACATCCTCGTAGATGTGTTTAATCGTTAAAAAATTGGTCGTGTTATCTACAAGTTTATCTTTTTCGACTTTGGCAAGTGTTTTCCAATCTTGGCTTTCAGGTTCTGACGGCGCGCTGTCCATCGCCTCTTGCAAGGTATTCATATTATCAGAGTAGATTCCTTCAGCGTTTCTAACTTCTCCTCCTGAACCAATATTGGGGACGCGAAAGCCGTTGATATAGATTTTTACTGGTTTTAAGGCCTCAGATGCATCGACGAGGTTTTGATAAAGGTCAGACCAGTTGCCGTTTTCTCTGACAGAATTGAGGGTGCCAAGGATTCCATTCAATGTCATTTTCGGATGGCGGAAAGCTGGAGTGTCGTCCATTTTGCTTAGAGCCTGTTGGATCCCGAAAGCAAGCAAACTTCCAAATGAGGAAAGGGCTTGCTTGGAAACAGCCTGGGCGCCTTTTTCGAGGATGTTTTTAAGGATGGATCCTCCCGTATCGAGAAACTGGGAAACGGATGCTCCATTCTCTGTATTTGGTGTAGTTTGGGGTATTCCTAGCAGGTTAGCGACCATTTTCTTCGGTATGTTCTCAACACGCGTGAGAAGGGGTTCGATCGCATCGGAAATAGTATCTTGTAAAATTGTGGCAGTCCTTGCAGCAATTCCTTCGTAGCTTCCATAATAACGGTTAACAGCAGCCAGTGCGGCCTCGACGGCAACAAGCATGGCGCCTTGATCGGGGGGAGTGCTGCTGTAGAAATTGGGAAGTTGCATTTTTAATTGATTCAGTAAGAGTTGATCTCCATGCTCAAGCGGTTTTTTATTGAAGACAAGTGCTATTTGCGCTGTCAGTTGTTCGAGAAGCTGTTGTAATTCTCTGCTGACTTTTTGAATATTGATTTTATCCTGATTGATAATAGCTTTACGCAATTCGATGAGCTTCTTACGTGAATTTGCAAGAAATGGGTGTGCTTGTCCTGTTAGTCTTTCGTCTAATTGATCGACAAGGCCACCTTGGGCCATTAATTTTTCTTGAAGGACGCCCGCAGCGCGGCTTAAGATCCCCGTGTCTTTATCGGTCAATCGGACATCGAGACGATCGATAGGGCCATCTTTTTCATATAATTTGCGATTTAATACATTGATCGCTTGGACCAAAATTCCATCTTTTTCGTCGTTCAAAGCCTCTGACAGATATTGCTTCGCTTGGACCAAGATTCCTCTGTCTGCGTTGGTAAGCTTGTCTTGCAGCATGTTGAGCGCTTGGTCGAGAATCCCGTCTTTGTCCACTAGTTTTTTCTGGAGAGTGTCCAAAGGTCCGCCCGATTGCTGCAACTTGAGGTTGAGCAAGTCGATTGCTTTGGCCAAAAATCCATCCTTTTCATCGAGAAGCTTTTTTTGCAAGAGATCAAAGGGGCCATTTTCCTCTAATAATTTATTATTCAATGTCTCGATCACTTTGGCAATGACCCCATCTTTTGGATCATTAAGTCGTTTGGACAAAGTGTCGAACAAGCCATTTTCAGCATTTAACTTTTTATTAGCCAATTCAAGAGTTTGCGCAAGCAGTCCATCTGTTTCATCGAGGCATTTCTTCTGCATTAACTCAAGAGAATCGGAGAGTAATTTTTGGACTCTTTGATCGAGAAGGTCGAGCGGTCCGTCCTTTTTCTCCAAAGCTTTTTTCATGCTCTCGACAGCTCTGGCCAAAGTCCCTGTTTCTTCTGTTGTCAATCTCTTTTCGAGAGTGTCTATAATGCCATTTTCAGCCAGGAGCCTTTTTTCTAATAAATCAGCAGCTTGAGCTAGAAGACCTGTTTTTTCATCATTTAATTTG
>JASHXO010000066.1 GCA_030043495.1 Candidatus Rhabdochlamydia sp. | reverse complement strand
GTCGTTGAATTCAGGATAAAATGCCTCAGACCGCTGATATTTTTCTCTCAAGAAATCGGGAAAATCAGAGTCGCAAAAAAAGTCGGCCCCGAAACATAGGGCATTTTCTGCCCCTAGTTCGAGCCCATATTCAACATGGCGAACGATTGCAGAGGGGTCAGTTTTATGAATGAAAGGAGCAAAAAGATTGAGTCCGATCAGTCCCCTACGGCGGATAATTTCTTTTGCCAGATCATCAGGAAGATTGCGGGGGTAGTCTGAAATGACGCGAAAATTAGAATGGCTGGCGATGACGGGGATTTCCAATACATTTTGATCGATGAAGTTCAAAAGATCATGGGCAAGCCTATCGGACGTATGGCTCAAATCCAGAGCAATGTTCTTCTTGTGCATCCATTCTACTAGGCGTTTTCCATCTTCTTTGAGCCCGGCCGTTGAGCGGTTGCCACCCCCAAAACGGTTTTCTTCATCCCAAGTGAGGCTGATGTAAAAAATTGGGCCGATGGCTTTTACGTATTCTTCCAACCGGAGGATCGCCTCTGAAAGCGATTCTGTTTCGCTGGCAAATGCCGAAGCGTTTTCAAAAGCAGCGATGACATGGACAATGGATTTTTGCGCATCAAGGGGAAAACGGTATGGAGCGAACATTGTCAGATGTTGAGTCGTCAATTGAATAAAGTTATCGACCTGCTTGCGTCCGTTTTCAACAGAATTTTTTCCGGTCTTACTGAATATTGCAAGTGTCTGTAGTTTGACATTTCCTTGACTGAGTTGCTGGTAAGAACTGCGAGAGATCGGATCTTTAGGCGAGCGCCCCGATTGATGCGACAAGTAAGATAATAGATCGTTATGCAAATCGATAACGGGTATTCCTGCCTTTTTCATCATTAACCTCCTGCTTAAGCAGGTTTTTTTATGCTTTTTTAGAAAAGCGAAAAGAGATTATGCAAGAGGGCAAAGAAGTCTGTCTATGAAATTTTTACAAAATTGATTAGATCTCTTGGATTTTACTGAAATCGAGCAACTCTTGAAATGGCGCGAAAACTTTTTGCAGCAGGGCGATTCGATTTTCACGCAGCTGAGGATCATCGGCAAGAATTTTCACTGTGTCGAAAAGCTTGGCAAGGGGAACCTGTAACTTTGCAATCATGCGAAAAGCGTCAAGATACTTGCGTTCTTTGATAGTCTCTTTCCAATGCTTTTGCAAAGTATCTAGGGCGTGCATCAATTCCTTTTCAGCAGACTCAACGGCAAGTTTGGGTTGGAAAGAAGCCAATGCGGGTTTTTCAAGCTGGCCTTTGGCTCGTTTATAGACTTCGAAAAGTTTGGCGAATTCCTTTCCTGTACTGCGGAAAGCATGCAATGCCTGTGTTTTACAAAACTGATCATAAGGATCGAAACAAAGGCTCTGCAATGAGGCGTCGATCTCATCTTTTTTAAAGCCATATTCCTCAAACACAGATTTGGCGCGAGCGGTGATGAACGTTAGAATTTCTTGAATAATCGAGACAGCATTGTTTTTGATTCTCGGAAATGCTCGGCACGCTTCTTCCAGCACTTTTCTCAGATCGACGCTTTCTTTTCCTTCGATTAAAATTTTAAGCAGGCCGATTGACTGTCTACGCAAAGCATAAGGATCGCTGGAAGAAGAAGGTTTAAGCCCTACGCTATAACATCCGATCAAATTATCAATCTTGTCAGCAAGGCTTAAGACAATTCCGGTTGCCGTCTGAGGAAGTGGTGCATGTTCGGCGCGCGGCATCCAATGTTCCTGGATTGCTTCTGCGACTTCCTTATCTTCTTTTTGAGCCAATGCGTAATATTTACCGATTGTTCCTTGCAGCTCAGGAAATTCTTTAACAAGAGCGGAAGCAAGATCGGCTTTGCATAATAAAGCGGCCTGGGCTAATTTCCTTTGGTCGGCAATTTCTAGATATTCGTTCAAATCTTCAGCAATCAAGGCCAGGCGTTCTACTTTATCTAGCATCGTGCCGAGGTCTTTCTGATGAGTCATCATACTCAGTTTCTCGTTGAATTTTTCCAAAGGTATTTTCAGGTCCTGTTCATAAAGAAAAACTCCATCGGAAAGCCGTGCTGAGAGGACTTTCTGATTGCCGCGCCGGATCAAATCGCTCGGTTTATTGTCGGCTGTGATGATAAAAAGGTTCTTAAGATTGCTCTTGTTATCGGCAACTGGGAAATATTTTTGATGTTCGACCATTTCCGAGATCAAGACCTCTTTGGGTGCTTTTAAAAATGCGGGATCAAACGTCGCAGAAGTCAGCTGCGGCCACTCAACGAGATGAAGAACTTGGGGAACAACTTTTTCGATTTCAAGTGCGCGTCCTTTGTTCTTTTTTTCGAGGGCTTTTAACTGTTTAAGGATATTTTGTTTGCGCTCTTCGATATCCGCAAGCACGTAATGCTTTTTTAGCTCTTTGATGTAATCCTTGGGAGCTTTTAATGAGAATTTCTTTGGCGACAACTGAGCATGTCCGAATGAGAAACGATCGGAAAAAATATCTCCCACTTGGAAGGGAATGATTTTCTCGCCAAAGAGTGCGAGGATCCAATGGATTGGGCGAGGATAGCTGATGTCGAGATCTCCCCAGCGCATTTTTTTGGGGAATTCCAAGTTGAGAATGAGTTTGGGAAGTTCTTCAGCAAGGAGATAGAAAGTGGATTTCCCAGGTTCGGTGATCGTTGCAAATAGATAGTCAGCTTCTTTGACTTTATCGATCTTAAGTTTTTTGATTTTGCCTTTTTGAACAGCGCCCAATGTCATCCCCGAAATCCCAATGGATTTAAAAAATCCTTCACCCTGGGGAGTAGGCTTGCCAGAGGCATCAAATGCCGATGAGACAGAGGGGCCGCGGCGCAAGGTTTCTTTGGGTTCCGTTCCTTCGACGAGCCCCTTTACGGAGACGGCGAGTCTTTGTGGCGTTCCATAAATTTGGATCGATTCAAAAGCAAGTTGGTGCTCTTCGAGTAAGCGCCGCATTCCCTTCTCTAGATTTGAACACCCAATGGGAATAAAGGTTGCCGGGAGTTGTTCTGAACCAATCTCAAGTAAAAAATCTTGCCGTTTATTAGGAGCAAATTTTGGCGTTTTGAGAGCCGGAATTTTTTTGGAAGACTTTTGTTTATCTTTAAGCAGAGGGAAACCTAGCTTTTCTCTCGAAGAGGTATATTCGATGGCGATCAAACGAGCGAGGTCGCGAATGCGCGCGATATATCCAGTGCGCTCGGTGACAGAGATTGTGCCGCGAGCATCGAGCATATTAAAAGCATGGGAAGCTTTGATGACAAAATCATAGGCAGGCAAAGGAAGATGGTGGGCAATTAAGGTCTTCGCTTCTCTTTCATAATCTTCAAAATGACGCAGCCACATCGCGGTCGTGGACTCTTCAAAATTATAAATGCTCCATTCTATCTCGCTGCGATGGGCGATATCGTGGATTGTCAGTTCTTCGTTCCACATGACATCATAGATGTTGTCTTTATTCTGAATGTACATTGCAAGCCGCTCTAGGCCATAAGTGATCTCGGCGCTGACAGGCTTGAGAGGCAGGCTCCCAATTGCTTGAAAATAAGTGAATTGCGTGATCTCCATGCCATCGCACCAAATTTCCCATCCCAAACCCCATGCTCCGAGCGTTGGAGATTCCCAATCGTCGTGCACAAAGCGAATATCGTGCTTTTTCAGATCGAAATTGAGGGCTTTGAGCGATTCTAGATAGAGTTCCAAGACATCGGGAGGAGAAGGTTTGAGGATGACCTGAAATTGGTGGAACAAGTGCATGCGGTTGGGATTTTCTCCGTATCTGGCATCGCCTGGACGGCGTGAGGGTTCCACATAGGCAGTACTATAAGGTTCAGGCCCTAGGCAACGTAAAAAAGTCGCAGGGTTGAAAGTTCCAGCGCCGACTTCTAAATCATGGCCTTGGTGGATAATACAGTGATGTTTTTCCCAAAATTCGGTGAGGCGATGAATGATTTGCTGGAATGTAAGCATAGGACTTCTCGAAACTTAAAGTTTGTTTTTGTACCGCTATTTTAATGCGTCAGTCTATAAATTTGCATCGCCCAATTTTTTTCGGTTCAACTTTAACCAGTCTCATTAATTCTTAATAACAAACACTCTTAAAAAATACGCGCACTAATACATTAAAAATCAATAGCATATATATTTACTAAATGTATTATTAATATTTTGTTTACTTGTAATTAACAATTTATTATTATTTATGTAGGTTGAATAAAAAATAATGAGGTTATTATGTCATTTACAGGATTTTCAGTACTTGGATGTGGAGCGCAAAAAACTGATGATTTTTCCAATAATAATTTTTCAAGCCAATCGACTTCTGAGTCAACGAGCTCTGATGAAGAAGGGAAGAGAATGGTGTATCAAACTCAAGAAAATGGCCTCGAAATTGATCCGATTTCAAATTTATTCAACGGTATTGTTGGAATGTTTTATCCATTTACGACATGGGATATGGAACAGACATTCCTTCCGACCACGCCCACCCGCCGGAAGCGTCATTTTCATACACCGAAACAATTAAGTTCTACAAAATCGACGAGTTCTGATTCAGAGTTTGATGTTAAGCAAAACCCGAGGAAACACAAAAAAGAAGAAAATCACCCATCAAAGGAAAGAAAATTTGATGAAATACGGGGTTCCAATTCTGCCACTCAAGTAGCCCAATACAAAATTAACTTTATTTGTTCCTGTTTACATAAATATGGAATTAAAAACCGGCAAGATTTAAGTAAAAATTTTGATAAAGTTATAAAATCTATTAATAAAAATCCAAGAGTTTTCAAATCACATTATACTAAAGAACATTGTTTTGAAATATTTCAGCAAGCACTTCTAACGTATAATCGAGTCTATGATTTGAAAATCATTTTCTCAGAAGGAGATGTAGGATCTAATCAATTTAATAAGAAATCAACTTCTAATCTCTCAACAACAACAACAATGGAAATAGACGACCTTTCACGAATTACACGAAGTTATGATCGATTCGTAAAATCACGCGAAGTTAAGAAGTCGACAAATGAAGGGATTTCAAAAATTCTCAAGAATCAGGAATTTGCGATTTGCTCTCATGTGATTTTAGGTGCTGGAGACACTGGTGTAACAGTTTGGCTTGAAAAACATACATCGCATCATGGAAAAACGGAAGAAAGATTGTCTCAAGGAGAATTTCCTGATGTTTTGATGATTGCGGAAAATTCTGGATGCTGGAGCCATGACTACGCACTCGCACAACCTCACAGTTTTTTGGAGCGTGCAGATATGAAATGGAACCCTTCGGATTATGTAACTGTAGAAAAATATGATGCAAATGCATTTGTTAATGCAAGACATGTCTATCAAGCAAATCAAGTGATTTTAGCTAAGACGCAAGCTCCGCTTTTGACAGCTGCAGTGACAAGTATTGAAAGAAAAAGCGTCCATTCTAATGACTGGAAATGTGCAAATAGCGAGTATCGCTTGGTCATCACGACTCTCGAAGGACAAAAAACTATTTATACAAATGAGATTGATATTTGCACTGGACTTGGACCCTCCAGAAAAATTTCAGATTCCATCATCAGCAAATCAGATTTTGATTCACTAAGCAAATTTGACGAAAGTAAAAAATATACCCCAATTGTCGACGGGAACAAATTTATGTTGACAGATTCTGAAGAACATTGCACAGCCACTAGGTCAATTGTTGTTTACGGTGGAGGGGGCACTGCTTCAGCATGTTATCGAAAAGGGTTTTTTGGGCAAGATAAAGAGGCTCAATTTCTTGAATTTTCAGAAAAAAATAGAAAAAATTCGGTCATTTGGATTGCAAGGGTTTTTGATACTGTGGGTAATGGTCGACTAGCTTCGAGATCTATTGACGCAGCGAAAAGTCGAAATGAAATGTTGACTGGAAATCTGCAAAAAATTACTGTTAATCCTGTTAATGGTAAGCTCAAATTGGAATTTAAATCCATGGATCCAGACGCAATTCCTTCAATATTTGAAGTAGAATGCGATCAGTTTGTCTATTCTATTGGTCAAGATGATGTAGTGTTGAAACAAGCTAGCAAAGAGTTCCAAAAAGATTTGCAACTGGATTATGATTTTACTTCAGGTGTACCTATTGGCTCTCAAACAAAGAATGAAAAGATCCACTCTTTTGGCTCTGCTTCTATGGCGATTGGAGCGAGAAATTATGCTGACTATACAGGAGACTGGCTAAAAAAAGAAAATATTGGACCCGACGTTGGTGCTGGAACTATGGTTCCCTCAAGAGCACAAATTAGGCAGCATGTTACAAGGAAAAATGACAAACCTATTACCGGCGTTAATGTGAATTCTGATACTTATAAATTGATAGAGAAATTCCTCGATCAAGCTGGAGTGAATTCATACGTTGGGTATTTATTTAGACAAGATCTCGTTGAAGCTAGAAAAAATAGCGGATTTGATTTGAATCGTGTTATCTTACAAGGGTTACTAGATAAGCACAACCTCAATGGCTTAATTAAAATCTCGGGCCATGGATGCCTTGTCAAAAAATGAGATGTATACCGTTTGTGATTGAAGAAACGACTTGATGAAAATTTGACTTAACATGTAACATATTGAGCATGATTTGTGTTAGCTGCTGACTCGATATTCAGATTGCCGATGAAGTTATTGCGCGAAGGAATACGTCGATTTAAAATTTAAGCCCTCTCTGTGATCTCTAGCGAACCTTGTTCGCGGGTGGTTAAAAAATGTTTTTTTCC
>JASHXO010000065.1 GCA_030043495.1 Candidatus Rhabdochlamydia sp. | reverse complement strand
CTTGCTACTTTCATCTACACATACCAAATGCTTGCCGCATTATCCAACTATTCTGAAGCATTCTTGCCAAAAGAACTTTTTTAGGATAAACTTACAGCTCAATTTTAGTTAATGAAACAAATAACTCACATGCGCTCATTAAAAACTTTTTTTATCCGAACTTACGGCTGCCAGATGAACGAACTCGATACGGAGATCATGGTCGGGCAACTGCTCAAACGCGGGCTGACACGAATTGATGATGAAAATGATGCTGACTTGCTTATTTTCAATACTTGTTCTATTCGAGACCTTGCAGAGCGAAAAGTGATGGGAAAAATTGGCCAGCTCGGACGGAGCCCGCAAAAACGCTCGATCATCGGGGTCACTGGATGCATGGCGATGACCAAAAAAGACACCATTTTCCGTAAGCTGCCGCATGTCGACTTCGTCATTGGCACAAACAACATCAGCGAGTTGAATGAAGTTCTCGATGAAGTTCTTCACACGGGCAAACAGACGATCCGGACCGATGATCAATTTGAAGAAAACCTGGACTATCTCATTGCCAAACGCGATGATCCCGTGAAGGCATATGTTTCGATCATCCGGGGTTGTGATAAATTCTGCACGTATTGCGTTGTTCCTTATACTCGAGGACAAGAAGTCTCGCGTCCTCCGGAAAGCATTGTCGAAGAATGCATCCGCCTTGTCCAGAATGGCTATAAAGAGATTACCCTTCTGGGCCAGAACGTGAACAGCTACGGCAAAGATAAGGCAGAGTGGAATTGCCTCTTTCATGATCTTTTGTACCGATTGGACAAAATTCCAGGGCTTGAGCGCATCCGGTTTATGACATCTCATCCTGTCGACATCACCACTGAGCTCATGCAGGCTATTCGCGATCTTCCTTCCATCTGCGAATTCGTCCATTTTCCAATCCAGGCAGGCTCGAACCGCATCCTCAAAAAAATGCATCGAGTTTATACGGTGGAAAAATACCTGGAGAAAGTTGAACTTCTGCGTTCTATTGTGCCTGATGTATCGCTGGGTACGGATATTATCGTCGGCTTCCCTACTGAGACCGAGGAAGAATTCCAGCTTACTTATGATATTTTTAAGCAGATTCGCTATTCTGTTGCTTTCATCTTTGCTTACAGCGCGCGCAAAGGAACTCCCGCATTTCGCTGGAAGGATGACATTTCTGAGCAGGTCAAACAAGACCGGCTTCAGCGCTTGCTTAATCTGCATAGTGACATCTGTGCTGAAGAAAGAAAAGCGATGCTCGGCTCAACTGTCGAATTGCTCGTCGAGCGGCGCAATCGGGATGAAAAACATCTTAAAGGACGTACACGCTGTTGGAAAAACGTGATCTTTACTGGCGATGACCACTTAATCGGTACCCTGCAGAACGTGAAAGTCACCGGATTTAGTCATCAAACCCTCATTGGCGACATGACTTCTAAAGAAGCTTCGCAGTCTGTTCAAAGATCTCAGCTGAAATTAATTGGATAAGGCGATCCCCTGGCCTCTTTTTGAGGCCAGGAAGAATGAGAACCACTACTTTTTAAGAACCTTAGCAATACCAAAGCCAGCTAAGAACCAGCCGATTATCAAATCAACGATATTTGAGAGAATATACCCGTATGAAAACCCCCACCAATTCCAATCGGGGAATTGACCAAGGATACCTACGCCTAAGCCAAACACTGTGACAAATCCCACTTGTTTCTTAAAGGGAAGATTTTTTGTCTGCATCAACAGCCAAGTCACGATAAAGGCGCCGATAATTTGAATGATCAATGAGATGATAAACGGTCCCATCGACATTTTGCCGATTCCATTAGGCCTGACTGAGGCAAACATAAATGGACCCTTTTCCAACATTTCCATTCCCCTTGCCATATCCCTCTGGGAGGTATTTCCATCATGATAAGCAAAAGTGTTGGGCAAGACGTACATGCCTGCTTCTGGAGCATTGTCTCTAATTGTATCGGCGACATCAGATTCATTCGTAAATTTTTTCAAACACGTCTGATGCCACGGGAAGACCATCCAGGAGAATAACCCCCAGATAAACACGATCAAGCCGCCGATCAGAGCGCACTTTAAGTGGTTTTTGGACATAGAACCCTCAGTATAGGTTAGGTTTACAAAATTTCGATATAATCTTTTTTTCATTTGCAATCAAAAGATTTTTTCAAATTGAACTCGACTTTCTAAAATAGATTCCATTTAAGAAAACAAAAGAAAATGTTAAAATTTAACTCGATATCACATTTATTGTGAATTAAATTTTAAATATGAATAAAATATCTCCGCTCGATATTCGTATCGCCGTCCTCGCCCATCCCCTTGTTGCCAAGGATGATACGGAGTTTTCTGTAAATTTTCCAAAACCTGTTATGGCATACACTGGCGATGAGCGGATTATCTCCCTTTTCCTAAACAGCTCTAAACCGCGCGTTGAGATTTCGCGTTCGAGAATCCTTCCGATCTTAAGAAAAGGACAACTTGCCATTATTCGCGTAGTCGAGATCCTAAAGTCCCTGCTTGAGAAAAAAGAAAAATCGACAGTTTTGGAGGATATCCTCCCTCCCCGGCAATTATTGGTTCCCCAGCTCCCCCATCCTCCTTTTCAAACATCAAAACCCCCGCGTTTCTTTTGGCATCCCGCGTACACTTCCCCAAAAGACGAATACTCTCCCAGCTGCTTGATACCAGAGTCCAAAGAGGAAATGCCTGCAACAATCTACAACTCTGCCAGCATCTGCGCTTATGCCCGCTATGCCCTTCCCAAAAAAGGGATTTTGCGGCAGGATCATGAAGGATTTGTCTACCTTGAGCTCC
>JASHXO010000064.1 GCA_030043495.1 Candidatus Rhabdochlamydia sp. | reverse complement strand
GAACAGGAAATGGACGGAAAAAGATATCAAAACTTCCTACAAAGTCCTCATTCTTGTTAAGTGGAATCCCTTCCATTAAATTCCCAATCGCAAGACCGAGTCCAAAGGCAATCGCAAGACTTGCAATAGAAAAGATAGCATCCCAAGTAAAACGCCAGCGCTTAGAATCTCTTTTGCTGCGGAACTCGATTGCTGATGCTCGAAAAATGAGTGCCGCGAGCAGGATCATGCAAAAGTCGTAAAACCCTGAAAAGAGAGTTGCATAGACATCCGGAAATCCAGCAAATAGGGCTCCTCCAAAGACGACGAGCCATACTTCATTACCGTCCCAAACAGGGCCAATTGCATTGAGAAAAACTCTTCGCTCCTCATCTTCTTTTGTGAAGAAGTGCATGATGCCGACACCGAGGTCAAAACCGTCCAAGGCGACGTAAAAAACCACACAAACACCGATGATCAAATACCAAAGATATGCCATGGTAATTTCGGTCATTATTCGCCTCCTTGCTTAAGAACATCGCGATAGACCAGCTCTTCTTCTTCGGCAGGCCCATGCTTAATTTTGCGGTCTAACAAAAAGAGAAATAAAATAAGGAGAAGCGTATAGATCACGATAAACATGAGGATCGACACGAGCACTTGATGGGCACTGATCGTTGCGGAAACTCCATGTTCAGTTCTCAATAACTTCCAGACTACCCAAGGCTGTCTCCCAATTTCCGCCGTCATCCATCCAGTTTGATTGGCAATCTGAGGGAAAATGACGGAGATGATCAACGACCACAAAACCCATTTTGCTTTTTCCAATTTCTTTTTCTTCCATAAATAGAGTCCGGCGATCGTGACGAGGGCCATGAGTCCCCACATTGCGATCATGATGTGGTACGTTTGAAAAACAACGCCGATTGGAGGTCGTTCATCGGGAGGAATTTGGTCGAATCCAGTAATTGGAGTTTCAAAATCCCGATAGACCAAAAAGCTGAGCAGGCCAGGGATTTGAATTCCCTTCACTGTCTGGCTCGTCGTGTCCACCCATCCTGCAACGGTAAGCGGGGTGGCTTTTTGCGTTTGATAGATGCCTTCCATCGCTGCGAGTTTAGAGGGCTGATTGAAAGCAACTCCACGCGCTGTAATATCAGCAGAAATGAGCTGCAAAATCAAAACAATTGCAGCAGACCAAAGCCCGACCTTCATCGTTTCTCGAGCAAATGACATATGCTGTTTCTTTAAGTAATAATATGCCGTGATGCTGAGGACAAGAAAAATGCCTGAGAGCCAGCAGCCTAGAATAACATGCGTCAAGCGATCAACCGATGAGGGATTGAAGACCATTGCCCAAAAATCAGTGACGACCGCTTTTGCCTTCAATCCTTCACCGACAATTTTAAATCCTGCAGGTGTCTGCATCCAAGAGTTGGCAACGACGATCCAAATCGCGCTAAAGTGTGCTCCGGCGGCGACACAAATTGTCGAAAGATAATGCATCTTTGGCCCAACCCTGTCCCAGCCAAAAAGCATCACGCCTAAAAACCCCGCTTCTAAAAAAAAGGCAAAAACACCCTCAGCGCCAAGCGCACTGCCGAAAACGTCGCCGACAAAACGAGAATACTGCGCCCAATTGGTTCCGAATCCAAAGAGTTGAACGAGCCCGGTAGCAACCCCTAGCGCAAAAGTCAAAGCAAAAATTTTCACCCAGAATTTGGTGATGTCTTTATAGAGCTTTTTCTTCGTCTTGAGATACATTCCTTCAAAGATGACGAGCATCAGTCCAAGGCCAATGCTCAGTGGAGGATAGATATAGTGGAATCCGCTCGTGAGAGCAAATTGGATTCGGGACAGCGTAACGACATCCATTGGCATCCCTCCTGAATCTTCAAAGAGTTAACTATTCATCCTACATGAATAAAAAAATTTGTCAAAAGAGGATTCTCCTCGAATCAATACTTTTAAAGACTGCCTAGAAACTTGCCCCTACCCTCTCTTAGAGACGTTCTTTGAATTTCAAAAGAGGCCTAATAAAGAGGATGTAAAGCGTCGTTCTAAATCTTTCAAGGCGCCTAAGAACTTTTTTTTTAGATCACTAAGAAAATTTTTGTAACAGTTGAGCAAACAAGATGGGAACCTCCGCCATGATTTCAGGAGGCTCGACGTACGCGATGCGCATTTGAGTCTTTCCGGGATTGGGCTCACTCGGGCGTGAGGAATAAAAACCGTCCATTGGCGAGACCAGCAGTGTCTTTTTGACGCCGTGGATTTCCACCTGTCCTTTTTGAGCACAGTACATGACAAAATCTGTCGCATCAAAATGCTGGCCGAAAATATTCCGGACATCGACAACAGTATATAAAGCAGAATCAGGCAGAGAGACAATTAATTTTGGTACATGCTTCTTCAAATCTGACGTAAGAACTGTAGCAATCTTTTGATAATAGTCCTTTTGGCGCTTGAACCAGTCTCGAAGCTGAGCCTTGGTCTCATGAAGAAGGGCACCAAAAATATATTGGCCAATCACATTGGCGCACAGGTTTGCGGTGTTTTCCGCGACAGCTTTTTGATGA
>JASHXO010000063.1 GCA_030043495.1 Candidatus Rhabdochlamydia sp. | reverse complement strand
AATTTCATGTTTTTACACAGCTTATTTTGATACCGGCGTCGATATTTGGCACATAGGTTTTTCCCGATTTTTGCTGGGCTGCGCCCTCTTATTTTTTATCACTCCCCTGTTTGCATTAAGTATTCAAGATGTACCGGGACCAAAACTAGCTAGCGCAACGGGAATTTTTCATTTTGTTCGCGCCATGGTCGGAGGTGTGGGCACCTCTGTTTTTACGACAATGTGGATCCGCCGCAGTGCTTATCATCATGCTACGGTGGGAGAAAACTTAACGATTTTTTCTCCACAGACTACTGCTTTTTTCGACAAGCTCGGAGAACTCCATCTTCATGGTCAAAAAGCTTTGGAGCAAATGAATATCATTTTAGAGCAGCAAGCCGAGGTGCTTGCTATCAACGATTGTTTTTATTTGATGGGTTGGATTTTTTTAGGCCTGCTGATCTTTTTACCTCTCGGCAGAACAAAAAAAAGCTCGGCGGAAAATACACCGAGCCCTGCACTTAGTCAAGAATAAATAAATTTATTTCTTTTTACTAAGCAATGAACGCGCTCTACTGTGTTTGATGCTGTAGCCAAAATAAATGATGCATCCTACAATCATCCAAATCACAAATTGTACCCAGGTAACGCCTGGAAGCGCAATCATTTGAATCACGCAAGCAATTGTTCCGAGCAGAGGAATCCATGGCACAAACGGCGTTTTGAACGGCCGATGTAAAGTGGGCTGTTTATAGCGCAGCACGAGAATTCCAAAACAGACGATCGCAAAAGCTAGCAGTGCTCCCATACACGTCAACTGGCCTAAAATTCCCACAGGAAAGATCCCAGCAAGAATCAGGCAGACAATTGAGACTATGGCAGTCGAGAAAAAAGGCGTATGGAAACGCTCGCTAATTTTAGAAAAAGGTTTTGGTAAGAGACCGTCTTTCGACATCGTATAAAAGATACGCGCTTGGCCAAGCAGCATCACGAGTACAACCGATGTGAGTCCGGCTAAGATCGCAATTTTTATCACAAAACGCAGCCATAAGAATTTTGGCCCTAATGCGTTGACAGCGACCGCAATTGGATCAGGGACATTGAGCATAGTATAGCTTACCACACCAAGAAGAACGATCCCGACAACAATGTATACCAGCGTCGAGATGCCCAAAGAGCCCAGCATGCCGATCGGCATATGCTTTTGCGGATTTCGGCACTCCTGTGCCATCGTCGAAAGAGCGTCAAAACCGATAAAGGCAAAGAAAACAACCCCAGCTCCTCTAAGGACTCCACTAAAACCAAATTGTCCAAAAGTACCCGTATTTTGCGGAATAAAAGGTGTGAGATTGTCGGAATTAATGTAGGCGATACCACAAGCAATGAATAGAGCGATGACACCTAATTTAATGATGACCATCAAATTATTGAAACTCGCAGCCGCTTTAATCCCGACAGCAACGAGGGTTCCCATCAAGGCGACAATGATCATCGCAGGAAGATTGATGATCGCCCCAGTTTTTGCCCATCCGCTTGCAATATCATAGGTGATGGGGGCACCGGCAAATTTAGAAGGAATCGCAATTCCAATATCTTGGAGCAGGCTGACAAAATAACCCGACCAACCAACGGAGACAGTCGCTGCGGAGAAAAGGTATTCCATGGTCAGGCCCCAGCCGATGATCCAAGCTGTCAATTCCCCCATCGTTGCGTATGCATAAGTATAAGCACTACCGGAAATCGGTATCAAAGAAGCGAATTCAGCATAACAGAGCGCGGCAAAAACACAGATGATCGCAGCCAAAATGAAGGACAGAAGAATACCAGGACCGGCATATTCTGCAGCGGCCTGGCCTGTGAGAACAAAAATACCGGCGCCGATAATCGCGCCAATTCCCATTGCAGTCAGTGTAATCGCTCCTAAGGAGCGTTTCATCAAATGCTGGCTCTCTTGAGCTTCACCGAGCAGTGTCTTGATTGATTTCTTGATAAATAATCCTTTTGCCATACTTCCTGTTCATGTAAGAGACAATCTAGTTCTTTGTTGCATTCTTTCTATTTAAAACAAAAGCCAATTATTATGGCTAAATAAAATTAAATCAGAATAAAAAAGCATTCAACCATTCGAATTTTGAAAGTCTCTGAGTGTTCAATTTACATCTTTGATAAAATCTAAAAACATCACACAAAAAAAGATACATAGGACAGGATAAAACGAATCTGAATTTTAGAATAGAAAAATGAGTCGAAATGAGTCGAAAAGCAGCAAATGTTCGAGCAGAAATATCCTCTGATCAACGAATCTCGAAGAAATTTTTACTTGGGGATCAGTTGTCTCGAAGTCTATGGGGATCCAACTCTTTTGCTTCCAAACTGGTTCCTGAATTTCAAAGGCTCGCTTCCCCTTCAAAAGATTTTGTGATCGTACTGCACTTTTCAACCGTTTTGACTTTCTTTTTTGCAACATCTGTCGAAGAAGCTTTAAAAATAGGAGGCGAGCCGCTACCTCAGTGCGAATTGGAAAAGCTTTATCAATCCTTTCCATTTTGAGTTATTCGAAATCCTTCTGAAAATGGAAACTGAACTAAGTTCCCCCGACAAAGGGTTAGAATTGTGACAAGCTCGTTAGGTATTTTTTTAAAAAAAATTTGACATAATCAAAAAAAATTAAATTAATTTTTTATATTGTTTTGGGTTAATGACATATCCTGACACAAAAGAATCCTTCTCCCTAAAACGAATTCCATTTTCATAATTAATTCTATTCCAATCAGTTAAAAAAAACAAGCGGAAATTTCTTTCCGAACTGCCCAAAGCATCTAAGGTAAATTTGTTTTATCAAGCCTTAAGATAAACATGTCCATTAATATTTCCAATAAAAATATCATTTTAATATTAAAAATGTTATTATTAATAATAAATGAGTGGAAATTATGTTTAATAAAACTCTAACACATCAAACCCCTGATTTTGAAGACCCAGTCCACAATTGGGATGTTTATAACCCATCTTTACAAGATACTCCAGTTAAGTATAGAGTTTCAAAATCTAAAGAAAATGGGAATACGATGAATTCCTTCGGATACGACCAAATCGTTGCATCTTTTCCAAATCTAAATACTCAAATGAATAATGATTGGAATAGCTTTCAAATCTCGATTGTCGCAGATCAAATTGATCAAGGAGCTCAAATAAATGGAATGAATCCTCACACAGACACTATTCAAATAAGGAGTAAAAAAAGAAAGAGAGATGAAAATAACAATAATGCAGATCACCCCAACCAAAATATTAATGCAAATAAAAGCCTGCCCCTATTGACTACTCCCATTGGTCTTTCTTCATTGTTTCTACATTCTCCATCATCGATATCTGCACTACAAGCTCTCAAATCTTCCATTTTTTCGGCTTCATCGCGTACGAGTGCCAAACCCTCGATCTTTAAAACTCCATCCCATCAAGTTACTCATACTGAGCAGCAGCTTTCTATCAAATTATCTCAGCGGGAGCAATATCTGTTCAATGCCTACAAAACTTTAACATCATCTGAAGAGTTTACAGACCAAGAATATCACCATGCTAATCAGATGATAGAAAAATATATTACAAGTTGTGATGGTAACAATTTCTTAGACGATATGAAAACAGTGTTGATCTGTTCTGAAGATACATACGAAGGGTTTGAACCAGATGATCAAATTCCTTTTCAATCATTAAAATCTTTTTGCCTATTCTTCGGAATGAATCCATCAGGGATAGAAAAATTTCAATTGGATTCTAAAACCAAAAAGTTCGTTCTTGGCAAGCTTTATTCTGCTGTAAATGATCAGAACGGAGAATTTTGTATTGAAGGACAAATGTATGCATGTGAAGGTATGAATGGTTATAATACTGCCTACGGTTTTCTGTATTTCTTAACACAACAGCTTAAGGAATACTTCGAAGATTGCAAAACAACAGAAACCGATGTTTTAAATGGGGTTCCTTCATGCATGAGATTACACAGATTTGCTTCAATAATATTGGAAGCATTTGATTTAACTTCTCGCTTCCATTCTGCTGCTGAAATGGCTGCGAGAATTAGAGAAGGGAAATTATGCATTGTCCCATCAGGGTATCTGCAGCATGCACTATGCATTGTTTTCGCCAATGGGATGATGATCGTCTGCAACAATTGCAATGATTCTAACAATAATATAGTGTGTTATCCCATTGATCCTCAGAAGGTAAGCGAGAATGATATTTGCGAATTAATAAAATTTAGAATGGACGCTGTCATGCGTGATGATGTTTGTTCTTTTATTTATACTAAGTTGCCTAAAAAATTAGCTTGCAATCATACATTAAATAAATTCCAGGAAATGACAATAAACATGATCAATAAGCAGATCATTCAGCATTTCAATTCATTTAATTTACAAGCAGGCACTTGCGTTTTTCAATCTTTTATCTACGCAGTATTTGTGACCCTGTTCATCTCTAATTTTCAAGACAATGAAGAAATTTCTTCTGATTTGACTGTACATGATGAATTCGAACATAGATGTTCGCGGGCTGCTCAAGATACATATTTATTTGTGAATGATTTTATTGATGCTGCATCATCAAAAATATTAGACCGATGGGAAGAAGAGTCTGATCCTAGTACTGATCGTCTTAACTCATCTGGCGAGCCATAGAGTTTAATTTACCAAAAATCAAAATGCACAATTGCTGACAGTTTTTCCCTTCTTGGTCCTGTCGACAAGAAAATGGCCCTATAAAATCACTTTTTTGGCATGTGCAGAGACTTAACCAACCGCACGTACTTGACCTTCCCAGCTGCGGATGAAATCGAGTAGGGATTTTTTGTCCGGCTTTGTGCTTAAAAAGTCGAGAGCCTTCGGATTGCTGCCCATATGGGCAAGTTTGGCGAGCAATTGCAAATGGCCTTTATCGTTGCTAGCAAAAAGGAAGAATAAAGTATAGACAGGTTTTCCATCGAGAGCGCCATAATCAAGCGGGTCTTTGGGGTACACGACAAAGACCATGTCGAGCGGCCCTTTGCGCAAGAAATCGCGGGTATGCGGAACAGCAATTCCATTGTTGAGGGCTGTAGGCATAAGTTTCTCACGATCAAGCAGCAACTCCGAAAGCACCTCGGCATCGACACCTAATTTTTGGGCCACAGTCTTCGTTGTCCAGCGAATCAACTCTTCTTTTGTCTTCCCAGGAATATTGGAAAAAACATCGCCTTGATGGATGGCTCGATAAAGGCAAAAATGATGCATGCCTCCACGAGAAGCCACTTCCTGAGGATCCTTTTCTATTTCGGGTAGAGGATAGATTTGGGTTTCGTTAAAAGGGGAAAAACCTTCTTCGGGAGATTTGATTTTGCAGCGCATCATCCAATTTTCAATTTCGATGCGACTGAAACGATATTGGTGGTTGATGCGATAGGCAGGGATTTTTCCATCGGAGAGCCAACGGCGGATAGTCGTCTCGGAGACATTCAACAATTCTGCGACATCTTTAATCTTGAGGTCCATAAGTCACCGCGCATTATATTCTTTTGGTTTCGAACGACAGCTCTTATAGATTCAACAACCGGCAAACAGAGCTATCACATCTTTTGCATCATACGCTTTGAGTAATTTTTTGCGCCTCTCTTCATTTTTAATGGCCATGGTGAGATGGGACAAAATTTTTAAATATTCTGTTTGTTTATTTTCAGGGCCGCCGATCATAAAGATCAAACGCACAGGCGAGCCGTCAAGCGCATTCCATTCAATTCCACCTTTAGACTGTATGCCAATCGCAATGAAAAAATCGTCATATCCTTGCAATTTCGCATGAGGAATGGCAACTCCCAAACCTATTCCTGTAGAAACTATTTTTTCGCGTTCTAAAATTGCTTCGTGAAATATTTTGGAATTTTTCAATTTCCCAGCTTTTTCCAACAGGCTGACCAGTTGCTCAAGAGCTTCGTCACGGGAACCGGCATTTAAAAACAGGACGAGACGCTCATCCAAATAATTGGAGATCGCCACACACTCTCCTTTCTTAAAGAGTTTTTTTAAGTCGCCAATGCTAACGACAATCTGATGATTAATGCGTGCCAGTATGGCCAAAACCGCCCTCTCCGCGTGAAGTTGATACTAAGGACTCCTCAAGAGTAAAAATTGCCCTTTCTACGCGTGCAAGCACGATTTGTGCAATGCGCATGCCAGGAGTGACGATAAAAGTATTTTTTCCATGATTGATCAAAATCACGCTGACTTCTCCGCGATAATCGGCATCAATTGTGCCCGGAGAATTTAAAACTGTAATTTGATTCTTCAAAGCGAGTCCGCTGCGCGGACGGACCTGGATTTCATATCCTTTAGGTATCGCGAAACGCAACCCCGTAGGAATTAATGCGGAAGCGCCAGGTTCGATGATGAGAGGTTTTTTGATGTAGGCTTTGACATCTGCTCCTGCAGCAAGAGCTGAGGCATAAATGGGAAGAGACTCTGGGTCATTCACAACAGTTGGGATCTCGATCTCTGTCATAGGAGGATCTTTTTATTTCAATGTTTCAGCTTCAGCCAAAGTCATTAATTCTTTGAGTTTCTGCGGTAATTTTCCAAGCGACTGACCGTATAGAACCCTGTATGTCGAAGGTTCTTGATAATCTCGCTCATTCCCTGTCAGAAATTCTAGCAATTGGAATAATTTCTCTTTTAATTGATGTCGATTAACAATGCAATCGATCATTCCTTTTTCAAGCAAAAATTCGGAGCGTTGGGCGCCAGGCGGAAGTTTTTGCCTCATCGCCTGTTCGACAACACGTGGCCCAGCAAAACCAATCAAGGCATCGGGTTCAGCAATAATGATATCTCCTAAAGAGGCAAACGATGCAGTGACGCCACCTGTGGTGGGATTGGTCATTATCGAAATGTAAGGCAGTCCTTTTTCATGTAATTTTGCGAGCGCAGCTGACGTTTTGGCCATTTGCATCAGCGAAAGAGCAGATTCTTGCATCCGCGCGCCGCCCGATGCGGAAATAATGATGAGAGGAAGTCGATGCGCAATTGCATATTCGATGATCAAGGTGAGCCTCTCGCCGACCACTGATCCCATGGACCCGGCCATAAAGGAAAAATCCAGAACGCCCAGCGCAATTTCTTTGCCTAAAATTTTACAAGACCCCACCATTGCGGCTTCATCGCGCCCTGAATTTTTTTTGGCATTTTCTATGCGTTTGACATAAGACTCCGTATCGACGAATTGAAGAGGGTCGACCGGTTTGTATTCGTTGAACATTTCTACAAATGTTCCCGGATCTACTAATAGTTGAATGCGCTGCGATGCGGATAAACGGTAATGATAATTGCATTTCGGGCAGCAATGCAGATTCTGCTGCAATTCATTTGCGTGCACCATATCGTTACAATGCGTGCACTTGACCCAACCGCTATAGCCATCTTTCTTGATCATTTGGACTTTAATTTTCGGCTTGTTACGCGAAAATAATCCCATAAACATCCATCATTTTTTTTAAATGTGCCATCTAATTTAACATATTGGAGACCTGTCTTCAATATAGAATAATACTTAAGGGTAAGTTAAGCAAATAATTTACTTCGCAATTCCAGCTACTCCGCTCTTTAAAAATAAATCATTAAGAGCATGTTTACAAATTACCATAGCTTGATTTTTGATGAATTTTTTTGCAGGTTTTAATGCCGCTTCGAAGCACCTACTTAAATAAAGTAGGGCAAGAAGCGGCGTTAGAAGATGCGAAAAAAGGCGCGAAAAGCAGGTGATTCAAATTCAGAGAACGTCTCTAAGATAATATCTATTTTTTTGCCAGTGAGAAGCGTTCTTCAATGTTTTTCCAATTCACAATCTTCCAAATATTTTTTACATAGTCTGCGCGCACATTCTTATATTGCAAATAGTAAGCATGTTCCCATACGTCGATCCCAAACAGAGGGATAAACCCTAACGTACTTAAGGGATCCTGATTCGAACAAGTGGCGATTACGAGCTTTCCATTTGTCTTATTAAAGCCCAGCCATCCCCATCCAGAACCTTGGATCGCCACAGAAGCCGCGCTTAATTTTTCCACAAACGCATCCGTGGAACCAAATTCAGCCTGCAGCGCATGCGCCAGTTCCCCTTTTGGAACTCCTCCGCCACCTTTGCTTTCAGGAGCGAGAGTTGTCCAAAAAATGGAATGGTTAACGTGCCCACCACCGTTGAATTTGATCGTCTGTTGCAATCCGATCATCGCAGCGATATTATCTTTTGATTCGGCGTCGCGGTATTTTTCTAAGGCGGTGTTGAGATTAGTGACGTAACCTTGATGGTGCTTAGAGTAATGCAGTTGCATGATCTCAGCAGAAATCACTGGCTCAAGTGCTGAAAAATCATAAGAGAGGTCAGGAAGTTTATAAGGGGTAAAATTGGACATGGTAAAACTCCTTTTCAAGGGTCGTTAAAGTTATACT
Organism: Candidatus Rhabdochlamydia sp.; assembly: GCA_030043495.1. Taxonomy (GTDB): domain Bacteria; phylum Chlamydiota; class Chlamydiia; order Chlamydiales; family Rhabdochlamydiaceae; genus CAJCIW01. The sequence goes on along the minus strand of JASHXO010000063.1, from coordinate 3,718 downwards.
TTTCTTAGCATATTTTGTAAAATTTTGAATGCAAATCATGTATTTTCAAAGTGAAAAAACCACTTTTTGGCATCAAGATAATTTACACTGAAAATCATCACCTCTTTAATTTTAGAAACGATAATCAACTCTTAATTCATAATAACAAATTTATTTTTATAATTAATTTGAATAGACAACGAACAGTTTCAAGTGATATTATTTCCCGTTTTCATAACTTTTTTGGAGAGCTTATGACTTCGGCCATTTCTCAAACATCCGTACAAGATTGCATCACTCCGATTACGAATTGGATCCAACAAAATCTACAATTAGCGATTGTATCAGCAGTTGCTTTTGCCGCACTAGGCATCACTGCGAGCTTCGGAGTAGCTGCGCTTGCAGCATCCGTATCGTTAGCAGTTATTCTTGGACTCGCAGCTGCTCTCAGCTTGTCATCATCTGCCCTATTGGCATATCTGATCGTCCGTCATACTTTCTTTAAGAATCAAAGCCTTATCGAAGATGTTCAAGGTTCACCACCAAATATTGCACTTAGTGATGTTGCAGGACAAAAGAACTACCGCGTTCAAGTAATGAACGACACTCTACGCCACCTTAAAGCGGGATTTTACACTTCTCCCGATGGCACGCACCACACGCTTGATCTCACACGAGCTGCTCAAGGCGCCAATCTTGTTCTCTCTGCCGGCAACGTCGGCCAACGACCAGGAAACGAGCCGACATGTATTATTGTAAAAAATCAAGACTGCCTCTATGCAGCGGCTGAACTCCATGCCAAAGGACTTAATCCCCTCGTCCTGGATATGGCCAGCGATGGACACTTTGGAGGCGGATATTTGGATGGCGCGCGCGCTCAAGAAGAAGACTGCTGCCGTCGATCCGGCCTTTGCTTGGCTGGCGATACACATCATGGAGTCCAACGCCGTAATTTTTATCCTCTCAGCCGACACTCATATTCTGCAGGAGTCTATGTCCCACACGTCCCGATCTTTCGAGCTGGATATGACAAGGGATACCAATATTTAAATCATCCGTTTGAAGCCGCTTTCGGAATCATCGCTGCTTTCAATCATCCGTCTCTTGACAATAGCATGGGCAGACCACGCCTTCGCCAAGCAGAAGCGGCCGCAACGCGCGAAAAAATCCGTACTTTCTTTGAAATGGCTCGTCAACAAGGACATAAATCTGTTGTTTTTGGTGCGCTTGGCTGCGGAGCTTTTCAAAATCCCCCGGACCATATCGCTGAAATTGCAATGGATATTATCACTAATGAATTCGCTCATTGCTTTACCGAAGTTGTGATCGCCGTTCTCGACGATCACAACACAGGACGCGACCATAATCCGGAAGGAAATTTTACCCCTTTTGCAAGGCGCGCACTAACCGTCGGCGGAAAAGCGTTCAATGCTAATGGGCAAGAACTCACTAACATTTAAGGTGAAATAATGAGCACTTCAGCAATTTCTCAATCTCAGACAACGGCAACTTCGATGAGCTTGCCTACTTTGCAAGATATTAAGAACAATTTATCCGATCCTCAAAAATGGCTTTATCTCATTCCTACCATTGGTGCCATAGCCATTGGAATTTTGTCTACATCCCATTTTGCACTGGGATTAGCAGTGGGAGGAGCAATAGTACTCACTATGATTCCTATCTCAAAGTCACTAGAAAGGCTCGGCTTTTTAAGAGAGGATCGAGGTAATGAATATTCAAAACTAGTTCGCAATTTTCCTCTTTCCGGAACTTTAATAGCTCCTGTTGTTGAAGAGGGAATTTTTCGAGGTGTTATACAGCCTCTTATAGCTCGGAGCATTATTTGGCTTGTCCCAACTGCCACTGCAGCATTTTTTGGAGCTGGGTTTGCTGTTGCGACTGCCGTTTCTATCGTTGCAACCGCGACTCTTTTTGGTTTTGTACATCTATTTAATCAACATAAAAATTCTCATATTCAAGCTACTATTACGGGTATTGAGGGAATTGCTTTTGGCGTCCTAGCAGCACAATTCGGCCTTGGGGCTTCCATTGCCGCGCACATTACAGTAAATACAATCGTAATTACAATTGGAAAAATTTTCTATAAAGAACCGGAGACTGCTGCTTCTTCAGGAGCCCAAAGCCTACAACTAATAAGAGGGTAAGGAGACATTGAATATGGCCATTTCATCTGTCGCACAACTCCCAATCACAAGTTCTCATGTTCCGAGTACTTCTACCAATACTTTTGACATCGATACCATCGAATGCATCATCCAGCCGCGTAATTTTCTTTTTTTGATTCCGACAATCACAGGGATTGCCTTGGGAATTCTATTCCTTCCTAACTTTGGACTAGTGCTCTGTAAACTTAATTTTTGCGGTTTCGGCTACGTCAAAGCCCCGGGGTTAAACGATCGTAAAGCTAGCTGTATTGAATTAATACAGCGCGCTTTACGATCGCTTAACCGCGGGAGCTTTCACGTTAGCCCAAACTGCAAAAATTAAGTTTACAGAGCACTAGGCTTGGCCTTCGGCGCCGCAAAACTTGTGTTTACGCTCGTTTCTTTAGGTTTATTAATTAAGGCGAGGATGATCAATTACACCGCCGAAAAAAATAGCGAATATGACAGACACGTCCGTAAATCGCTACTCGCAGTCTCTCTTTTTGGCCCGATTGCTGAAGAAGGAATTTTTCGCGGCTTGATTCAACCTCTTGTGACGAAGTCCATTCAGATCCTTGTTCCTGCTGCAACCGCAGCTTTATTTGGAACTGGACTGAGTGTTGCAACCGTTGTTTCTATTGTCGCAACATCAGTCTTTTTCGGCGCCGCACATTACTTCAATCCTCACAAAAATGCGCACATCCAAGCTGTAAGCGCCGCATTAGGTGGCCTCACGTTGGGACTTCTTTCTGCCCAGTTTGGTATTGGAGCCTCTATTGCTGCACATAATCTCATTCAATTCGATTATTGGATTTTTCACCGCATTTCAACCTTATGACAAAGATAGGGACAGCGTGTTCGGACAAAGAAGATTTGATATGACACCTCTTCCTACTTAATGAACGTCTTTAAAGCTTGCTCAGTAACTGGGCCGATTGCAATCAATGTTTTGTTGCTGGGCAAGCTTCCAAAAATTTCGAGAAATGCATGTACTGTCGAAGGACTAGTGAATACGATCTCATCGACCATGTCCAAATCAGGTTTGGATTCCAAGATTTGCGTCACCGTATCATAGAGGTCGTAGGCCTGAAAACGGATCTTTCGTTCTTGAAAAAAACTCACAAGCACAGGACGTGATAACGAAGAGCGTGGCATAAAAAAATAAGCGTTCTTTAAAGCCATCGGACTTAACAATTCTACAACTCCTTCTTGAGTTTCTTTTTTCGCGACAATCTGAGGCACAAGGCCTCGAATAGAAAGATGCATAGCAGTCACAGTGCCGATTGCGATAAGGGTTTTTGCTTTCAAAGCTTCTATGGATTGCTTTAACTCTGCAAGATGTTGAGAGAAAACCTTTACGGCATTTTTACTCGTAAAGATCAAATGCGTAAATTCATTAAGCTCAGCATAAGCTTGTTTGAGCTCGTGATGTTCTAAAGAGCGCGGAACAATTTTTATCACAGGGTAATGAATGAGATGGCCCTTAGCATGGCCTTGGCTTTCAAATGTCGTGGGGTCTGTCCCCAAGTACAAAATAGTTTTCATTCGTCTTCCGGCGGAAACCCGGCCCTTAA
>JASHXO010000062.1 GCA_030043495.1 Candidatus Rhabdochlamydia sp. | reverse complement strand
ATGATTTTCCGTACATCGGAGCGAAGTCGAGGTTGGCCATTTCAAATGTCAAACTCATCACGCTCACGTAACGGATAGGACAAGTGAGATGAGGGACATAAGCCCAAAAGTGGCGATAAAGAGGCAGGTCCCCAAATTTCAATCCGAGTGCTTTCATCCTTAAAATATAAAGTTGGACATGTCCTTGTTCTTCTCGCAATGTATTAGCGACACCTTTGCGAAAATGTTTCGGGGCATTTGGAAATGCGAGGAGAGCCTGTGCCATGATCTCTACTGCCAGTAGTTCGTGTCCGGCAAATCGATGCAGGCAAACGGCGCGCTTATCGGGATCCCGATGTTCATGAAAAGCGGGAAGTTTTTCGCGGCTCGTGTGACGCTGGAAATGCATTCCCGGCGGGCGAGTCGGCTCTTTAAAAAGCAACGGGGAGCCCGGATCGAAATCGGTCAATGTTTCAGGTGTAAAGAGTTTCTCTTCTAGTGTATCAGCACTGAGAATGCGTATAGCCCATTCTCGAAGTTCCATAACGTTATGAGTGAGATATTTTTTTTACAATGCGTTGTTGGTAGTCGTCAGGTTTTGCAACTTCTCCAAAATAACCACCATACTCCTTGCGCACTGACATAACGTCCTCAATATATTTTTCAGAAAGTCGATAAAAAAGACCTATTTTAGGCTCTTCCATTTTTTAGATACACTTTTTTTTGTTTGGGACAATCTTTTATCAGAAGATGTAGAAAAGCTGCGAAGGCCAAAAGCCTTCGCAGAAGTAAATAGAAAAAATTATTCAACGGCTAAGACGTAATAAGCAGGGAATGCAAAATTATTGTTGGGCCGAGGTGCAGCGATCAATCGTACATTTTTTCCAACGAGATTTTGCAAATTGACTTGGGTGCTATAGACATAGCCAACAGGAATATCTTTTTCGCGCAAAATGAAATCACCTGGCTTGTTCTTTACAGGTGTAGTGTAGGGTTCTACGATACCTGAGATTTCGACTGCGGCGAGCTTTTGTTCTTCGTAATAGTCTCTTTGTGCTTTGTTGTCGTTGATATTTGCCCAGCTCAAATATAAGGCCTCTTCGATAGGCTCCCACAATCTCATTTTGTCTGTAGGACTGGAACTCTTTTCACTCTCTTCAGATTTTTCCGATGACTTGAGCGAAGCAGAGGCATATTGCTCTAAAGGATGGGATTCCAAGTGGATGATGCGTTTTTGCAAATAAGCCTCTTGGAATGTGGCCAGCGATTCTTTTGCTTGCTCAACGAGCTCGGGAAAATCGGTGTAATCGATAATAACAGTGTTAAAACCTCTGACGACGCGATCAAAATCAATCTCTTCAAAAGGTCTTCGCATCTCTGCTTTGCTTAAAAGGACGGAAGCATCGATAAGTTGTTCTGCTGTAGAAGCGCGTCGGTCCATCTGTGCTTTGACTTCAGGGCCGCCGATGTATTCGACATATTCCTTGGCAACATAAAAACGGGTCTGAGGGGGAGAAGTAATTTCAAACCATTTTGGGTTGATAGGAGAAATTGCAGGACTTTCGATCTTGTCGCCGGCATTCATATGTCCAATCACAGGAGCATCTAAGCTGGGCTCGAGGCGGATATTGACTCGATTGCTTTCAACGACGTTGTCGAGAACAAAACTTCTAAAGATATAGGCCTTTGTTCCTGCAGGAGCTTGAACCGCCCAAAAGTCGCCTTTTTCTCCAATGACTGTCACCAGCTCATTTTTACTGAGTTCTTTGATGATCCGACTATCGAGATCGGGACGCAAACGCATGCGCACTTTTCTTCCTTTGATTTTTCCAGTGAACGGATTGACACTCACTTCGGGAACTTTTTCAGGAGTTTTTTTCGGGGCGGGTTTGGATTCTGCAATAATAGGTTTTGTAATGACTGAAGAGTCCTCAATAGGCATTTGCACAACTTCCGCAGTTGGAAATTCAGGCATTGCATCGCCGATCGGTTCCAAAGGAGCGTCTGCAAAAAGAGCGCTTGCGGAATAGACGCAAAGAGAGGTGCAAAGAGTTTTAAAGAGCTTTGACATGTGGTTAATTCCTCCTGATCTCCGTGTAGAGTCCATGACAATATCTAAATTGCCATTCTAGGAGGTGCTTCTTTTTTTCACCATGTTTTTTTAAAGCTACTCTTTTAAGAGACGTTCTCTAAGAGACTGTTCTCAAACCTAAACTCCCGCGGTAAATCGTCCCAATATCAGTTTCTCGAGAGCCACCAACATCAATGCTCTACTTGAAGTGAGTACCAGTTCATAATCTTTGCTGAATCGACGGAATTTCCCAATCCATGCAAACGTTCTTTCTACTATCCACCGTTTTGGCCCAATCGCAAAACTCCGTTTCTCGTCTTTTATTCCTTTGCTTTTGCCCTTCTTTACTACCTCAATCCTCGTTCCTTGTTTTTTGTACAGCTCTGCCAGTTCTTGGCTTGTATATCCTCCATCGGCAAAAATCACTTTGGGACGTCGATTTATTCGTTCATAAATTAACTTCAGCCCTTCTTTATCACTGACAATGGGCAGGCGTAATCAGCAAATCTATGGGAAAGCCTAGTGCTCTGTAAACTTAATTTTTTTCCCTGCATCATACCCTGCAAGCCCCTTTTTTCCGTTGTCTTGACTGATTGACTGTCAATGTTAAATTAAAGTCGATATAAACTTTTAGCATTTCCATAAAATACATTTTGCTGTTCAAGATCTGAAAAGGAATCAAGAGCTAATTTAAACATATGAAAGATTTCATCAAAAGGAATGTAAAATTCATCCGGTGGGCAATTACTTCCGACGATACATCGATGAGTTCCAAAAAGAAGGAGACCCGTTTTGATATAAGGAAGAATAACCGATGGATCGTTTTTTTGAAAAATCCATCCAATGCAAGAAATTTTCAGAAATACATTTGGAAACTGTGCCAATTGCGCAAGTCGATCTTTCCACTCAGAGAGATGATCCAAGTCGGATTTAAT
>JASHXO010000061.1 GCA_030043495.1 Candidatus Rhabdochlamydia sp. | reverse complement strand
TAATGTCTGCCTAAGCCAAGCTGCGTCATATCCTTTATCGGCTTCAAAAATGGTCATTCTCCCGTTAAGGGGTTTTGTTCGGACAAGATCTGCTTGTACTAGTGCTCTGTAAACTTAATTTTTGCGGTTTCGGCTACGTCAAAGCCCCGGGGTTAAACGATCGTAAAGCTAGCCGTATTGAATTAATACAGCGCGCTTTACAATCGCTTAACCGCGGGAGCTTTCACGTTAGCCCAAACTGCAAAAATTAAGTTTACAGAGCACTAGGGATTCCTCGCTCGGGTGGTAAATGCAGATCCATCAAGCTAAGTATTAACGACCATTGTTCGTCAGAAAGCTGTTGAAAACCAGTGTTCATAATCTTCTCCCAAGTCAGAAAAATACGAAGGGAGTTTAACAAATCAAAAGTTTATTCGGATAGGTTCATATTGCTCCTATGGTTTTTTCAACCGCAAGAGTTTACTTTATATCTACTAAAATTTTAATGCGTTGGTTCTGGGGAGGGGAGAGTTTTTCTTTGCATAATAATTCGAAAATGTGTCATTTAGGACATTCAAATTTCCTTTTCGTACACTTTTTAACTGAGGTCTTGAGCGCAAATGGTTATCGAACTCCAAAAAAGAGCAAAATGTAAAAGCAATCTCTCGTCTCAAGATTTACGCAATGCATTGGCAGAAAAAAATGCCTGCTATGTATTGATCACTTGTGGCGAGCCAACAGAAGATGGTAAAATGGAAGTCGAAATGACTTTCGAGGGAGATGCCTCATTAGCAGCTTATCTTCTTGAAAGTGCACAAGGTCTCATTGAAAATCAAACTGAAGCTTTTATCACTTGAGTGCGTGAATCTTTTTTTGTGCGAAAACTTCCACTCGGCTTTCCGAGTTATACTGCGCCCGCTCAGGTTGTGTGAATTTAGACTCTGCGAGACAAAGCCAAATCGCAGCAAAGCGTTCCGTACGAATGAGATCATTGCTGAATAGCAAGGCGAGGGCTGCGAAGACATGAGAAGGTCCGGGTGGACCTTCGTCATGCAAAGCAGGTGAGCAAAGCGAACTGGCCCGAAGGGAGAAGCGATTTGGCAAAGTCGCAGCCAGTTTAAATTCACTCAGCCTGAGTGGGCGCGGTATAAATAATTGAAAACTATAAGTATGCGAGTACTAGGGTAATAAAAAATGAGTTCAATTTCTCCTGAACAACTGAAAAAATGGCATAAGGAACACTACGATCAGACGCTCAAGGACTTTTTCACTTTCTTGAGCTTTCCAAGTATTAGCACGGATCCCAATTATGAACAGGATTCGCGGCGTACGGCAGATTGGTTATGCAATTTCATGAAAAGCATTGGCTTGGAAGCAACTCTTTGGGAAACCCCGGGACTGCCCGTTGTTTTTGGTACGCACTTGAAAGCGGGGAAAGATCGCCCTACTCTTCTGATCTATCATCATTATGACGTCCAGCCCGTTGATCCTCTCGATCTATGGAAGAGCGATCCGTTCAAACCCGTTATCAAGAATAATCAAGTGTTCGCCAGAGGCGCAGTCGACAACAAAGGACAATGCTTCTATTCGCTTACTGCTCTCAAGGCATTTCTCGAGCTTTCTAAAGAATTTAACTTCAACATTAAAGTCTTTATCGAAGGAGAGGAAGAGTCAGGCGGGCGAGGTACAGCAGCAATATTAAAGCAGAAAGAAGCGGAACTCAAAGCAGATCATCTACTAATTGTCGATTTCGATATCCCCAATGCTACAACGCCAGCAATTACATTGGGCATGCGCGGTCTTGTCGGCCTTAATATTGAATGTTCAAATTCATCCATCGATCTTCATTCCGGAGTGCATGGAGGCATTGCTTTAAACCCTAATCGCGCCCTTGTTACATTGCTCGCTGGGATGTGGGATAAAAATGGAAAAGTGAAAATCCCGCATTTTTATGATGACGTCCGTCCTTTGCCCCAGGAACATCTGTCGCGGGTCGATATGTCCTTTGATGTAGAACAATATAAGAAGAGTTTCGGAGTAAAAGCGTTTTGCCCAGAGGACGGGTTTTCGATAAAGGAATCCAACTGGTTGCGCCCCACTCTTGAAATCAATGGAATGTGGGGCGGCTATACAGGGATAGGGTTTAAAACAGTTATTCCTGCAAAAGCTTATGCGAAAATTTCCTGCCGTCTCGTCCCCGATCAAGATCCAGAAAAAATTGCCAAAGCTATCGCTGAATATCTTAAAAGCGAAGCACCTAAAGACATAGAAATCAAAGCCGAATTGCATCACGGGGCGATCGCTTACCGCAGTGCTTTTGATTCTTTTATTGTCAAAACTGCCGCTTTAGCCTATGAAGAGATATTTGGGAAGCCATGCAAATACCTCTTTTGCGGTGCCTCTGTTCCGATCGTTGTCGATCTTGTCCGTGCTTCTAAAGCCGAAGTGGCCATGATCGGGGTTGGTCTTGCTGATGATGACATTCATGCTCCTAATGAGCATTTTGGCCTCGATCGATTTGAACTGGGGTATTTGACCATCGGAAAAATTTTGAGCCGGCTTTCCACTATTTAAAAGATAAAAGTGGGAGAAAAGGATGCAACCTCTACCTAAAGATCCGAAGTTTCTCACCCATGGGAACATTCCAGTAAATCCATCTTTATGGAACCAAGCGGGTCCGTT
>JASHXO010000060.1 GCA_030043495.1 Candidatus Rhabdochlamydia sp. | reverse complement strand
CGCATTGCAATCGCCTGAATTTCTAAAAGATGGACACCTTTTTCATAAACATTTTTGAGTTCCTCTACATCAGCCAGAACTGCTTTGAGGGCAAGAGAAAGGCGTTTAACTTGTTCAGAAAGAGATAAAAGTGCGGGGGTAAGTTTGTCCTTCCAAAAAGGATGACGCACAATCCCGTCCGTAATTCTTCTTTTCGTCTCTTTCTCTCTAGGGCCAATTATAAAACTCTTCATTGAATTTTCTTCGAGGACGGTCTCGAAAAAATGGGCGAGCTGAGAGAACGCTTCTTCAAGTTCAGTCTGACATCTTCTTCTCAATGCGGGAATTTCGATTTCGAGCTTTTGCAAGAGCATTGGCTGAATCATCGGCATTGTAGCAAGCGCTTGCCTCAAAAGGGTTAAACGCGAGCGTTCTGGATGTATATCCAAATGGAGTCTGGAAAGTAGCCGCAAAAAAGCGATCCGATCAAACCTCTGGGCAAAACTTTCCAAGGCAATATCTTCCAAATTGTGCGCTTCGTCAATGATCAGGCGGTAATAAGGAGGAAGGATGGATTCCTGAACGGGATTTCGGCGTCTTTTTTCAATATCGGCAAGGAGAAGATGGTGGTTAACGATCAGTAGCTGTGCTTCAGCGGCCTCTTTGCGCGCTTTGAAAAAGAAACAACGCTTGTAATGCGGACAATGCACATGATTGCATGATTCTCCTTCTGCTCCTATTTTCTCCCATGTCGCTGAAGAAACAGGAAAGTGGATATCGGAGCGGGATCCTTCATCAGTTTTTTCTGCCCATTGTTCAATCGCCTGCACTTCTTTTGTTTCTTCTAAAGAAAAAAGCAGAGGCTGATCTTGCAATTCCTGAAGCTTTCGCAAACAAAGATAATTGCTCATCCCTTTGACAAGGCATGCCTTCACTTCGACATCCAGAGTTTTCAATAAAAAGGGGATGTCCTTATACAAAAGTTGTTCTTGTAGGGCAATTGTATGAGTGGTGATGACCGTCTTTTCTTGATGCTTCAATGACCAAAAAACTGCAGGGACGAGATAGGCCAGGCTTTTTCCTGTTCCCGTTCCAGCCTCAATTAATGCTATATGATCTTCTTCATAGGCTTCGAGGATGCGCTGTGCCATCTCTTTTTGGACCGGCCGCTCTTCAAAATTGTTTAAGGAGCGGCTTAAAAGACCGTCTTGAGAAAAAATCAACCGGAGAAGTTGATGCTGGGAATTCTTCTGCTCCACTTCCGGTCCCTGATCCAAGGCTGTTTTTTTCTAAAGAATCTATCTGCGATTACACGGATTTCGAAAGTCGCTTCGTCTCCGCTATCCGAATCTACTTTGCAGATTCTAAAAATTTGCCTAAAAAATCTTTAACTTTTCTGGACAAAGCGAATTTCGAAAGAGGTGTCTATTCTTCTTCAAGCAAATCGAGGAATGCTTGCAATTGTTTTGCACGTGTCGGGTGCCTCATCTTACGCAAGGCCTTTGCCTCGATCTGACGCACACGCTCACGGGTGACTTTGAAACGCACGCCAACCTCTTCCAAAGTTTTAGGCTTGCCATCGAGCAGCCCAAACCGTTCGATGAGGACTGTGCGCTCTCTGTCAGTCAAAGTCGATAAAACCTCGTTCATTTTATCTTTAAGGATCGCATAGCCCGTTGCTTCCGCTGGCGACTCGATCGCTGTGTCCTCGAGGAAATCACCAAACTGGCTTTCGCCCCCATCGCCAACTTCCGCTTGCAACGAAATCGGATGCTGCGCAATTTTATAGATCTCACGGACGCGTTCCGGTGTAAGCCCAAGCTCGTTTGCGAGTTCTTCAGGCGTCGGCTCACGGCCAGTCTCCATCATCAATTTTTTGGCACCGCGAAGGACCTTATTGATCGTTTCGATCATATGCACAGGGATACGAATCGTACGGGCTTGGTCAGCAATCGCACGCGTGACGGCCTGGCGAATCCACCATGTGGCATAAGTGGAGAATTTGTATCCGCGGCGATATTCGAATTTTTCTACCGCTTTCATGAGACCCATATTCCCTTCTTGGATCAAGTCGAGGAAGGAAAGGCCGCGATTGGTGTATTTTTTTGCGATTGAAATAACAAGGCGTAAGTTCGATTCCACCATTTCGCGTTTGGCTTCCTGGCTCTTGTCCATCCAACGCTGGAGCATGCGTACATCTTTCTTGAATTCGTCGAGAGATCTTCCGGCAGCAAGTTCTCGTTTGGCCAGCTTTCTCTTTACAGCAAGCAGTTTGGCTGCGGCGAATTTATTTTTTTCGGCGCGAGGAATAAGTTCCTGCATCTCTTTTTCAAGAGTAAGAAAGCGGTCGTAGGCAGTGAGGATGACTTCGCCAAAATCTTCAATGATGTTATGGCGGCAATGCATGCGCCTGAGATAAGCTTGCGTACGGATGCGGCACTTTTCGATCTCTTCTGAAATCCTGACCTTATCGATTTTCTTGGTCTCAGGGTTGTATAGGTCAAGAAGCAATTTTTCTAATATTCGATCTTCTTGACGAAGAAGTTGAGAAAGTTTCGGCAACAAACTGAAGTAAAGATTCTTGTCCGCTACCTCTTTTTCTGCGATGATCTTATCGAATCTTTCTTTGCTCGTAATCAGATAATTGGCAATCGAGATCGCTTCGCGCGTGGAATATCGAAAGCGCATGATGATCTTTTCAATTTGTATCTGTGCCTTTTCAATCCTCTTGGAAATCTCAACTTCTTCTTCGCGTGTTAAAAGAGGCACCGATCCCATTTCTTTGAGGTACATACGGACGGGATCGTCAGAGGTCCCTTCAGGACGTTTTGCGAGTCCTTCGAGTTCTTTGGCTTCTTTCTTGCGTTCTTTTTGCCGCTCGACCTCTGCTTGATTCAAAACTTGAATGTCCATCCCGCTCAAAAAGATCAATACCTGATCGATCTGCTCTGCGGAATCGAAGGTCATCGGCAAAATTTCGTTGATCTCTTCATAGGTAATAAACCCTTGCTCTTTCGCAATTGCGACGAGCTCTTCAACTTTTTGCTGATGCTGCTGACTAAATAGATTACTAAAGGACCCTTTTGCCATGTTGCTTCCGATATTACGAGTGCATCATTTTTTTAATCCGAGCTTATACCGAAAGTGATTCAAAATTTGGTTTTTGGCTTCGTTGGCTATCGCGCCATTGTGCTTGCACAATGGTCGCTCGTTCCAGGAAAAAAATTTGCGCAGCCGCCTTGCCAAACTCCCAACTTTTTGGATCATTTTCGGTATATCTTGACAACACACTCTTAGTCAAACCTGCAAATTTTGGGGAGAAAGTTTC
>JASHXO010000059.1 GCA_030043495.1 Candidatus Rhabdochlamydia sp. | reverse complement strand
ACCTTGAGCGGGGCGATCTGCATCTGCGCCTACTTGATCGAGGCTTTGCTTGGTTGGACACCGGCACGCACTCTTCATTGCAACAGGCTTCCAACTATGTTCAAACACTCCAAGAAAGACAAGGCATCAGCATTGCGTGTCTAGAAGAGATTGCTTATAAAATGGGTTTTATTTCCCGTGAGGAACTCGAAAAGCGCATTGCACTGCTTTTGAAAAGCGATTATGGCCAATATTTAAAACAGATGCTCGAGCGAGATAGCATGTATTTTCGCCATCATCCCACTCCAGCAGTCATCTAGTGCTCTGTAAACTTAATTTTTGCGGTTTCGGCTACGTCAAAGCCCCGGGGTTAAGCGATCGTAAAGCTAGCTGTATTGAATTAATACAGCGCGCTTTACGATCGCTTAACCGCGGGAGCTTTCACGTTAACCAAAACTGCAAAAATTAAGTTTACAGAGCACTAGTCGCTTTTACCGAGGATTGGCTTAAGATCGTATTTAGAAATAGCGATTTCTTACGAACTTTTCTTGAAAAATTTGGCCCGCTGCCGCTTTTTAAACGGCATCACCCCTTGCTTTCCATAGACAACCTCATGCAAGTCTTCGATTGCCATGAAAGCAGTCGGATCTACCCTCAAAACAATTTCTTTCAACTCGGACAAGTCTAAACGCTCAATGATCACAAAGAGAATTTCACGGGTGTCTCCAGAAAATCCTCCTTTGCCATGCATGATTGTAAGCCCGAGTCCGAGCTCATTCATGATCGCATTGCCCAGTTCTTTAGGCTTGGAAGAAATGATGAGTGCTGATTTAAGTTCATCGAGCCCCACAATAACAAGATCGATCATTTTGAAAGCCACGATGTAGGTCATGAGCGAGCGCAAAGCGATGTGCCAATCGTGGAAAATCCAGCCATAAGCCGCAAAAATAAAGATGTTGATGAAGAGGACGACTTGGCCGACGGTAAAACCTGTGCGGCGGTTGATCAAAATCGCTAAAATTTCTGTGCCGTCCAAGCATCCACCATGGCGGATGATAAGTCCGACCCCAATCCCTAGAATTGCACCACCGAAGACAATGATTTCTAAAGGATCTCCGATGAACGCCGGAGCCGTGCGCAAAAACATCAAAAATCCCGCGAACAACAATACTGCGACCAACATGTGAAGGACAAATGAGCGGCGGATATACGTGAAGGCCCAATAAATGAACGGAATGTTTAGCAAAATCATCACATAGGAAAGATAACTGTCACCATAAAGACGAGAAATAATCAAAGCGATACCGACGACTCCTCCGTCGATCAATTGATTGGGAAAAAGAAAGATGCGGATAGCGACTGCGGCTAAGAATGCGCCTAAGGCGAGCCAAAAAAATGTCGTGACATAATGAAGATAGGTCTTAGCAGTAGTATGGGAAGCTGGCATAAAAAATACACCTCTGTTAAGGGCCAATTGCAAAAAAAGTCATTGTCAAAATCGCTAATTTTTCCAGGCCAATCATCTTTTGCGATTGTCTCAAGAGAATAACTTTTTTTTGAAGGATTGTACAGAAAATTTAGTCGTATAATCTGCGTAAAAAAACACAAGAGGACGGGGCTTGAATCCGCAACTTCTGCCGTGACAGGGCAGTGTTCCAACTAATTAAATTACTCCTGCGCAACGCGTAGGCTTGGGCGCAACAGGACTCGAACCTATGACCACCTGTGTGTAAGACAGGCGCTCTACCAACTGAGCTATACGCCCGATGCGAAAAGAAGTCATAGTTTAAAGCGCATCGCGATTTTTCTCAAGCACTTTTCATAGATTTTTTTTTCATAGATTTCTTTTGTTCACATGATGGCAAATGAAATGACCATAGACGCATGACATTCACACAATTTGACTCATCTCAATTTAAATGGTCCTTGCCGTTGCTACGAGAATGTCTCTAAAGCACAACTTGAGACGACTAAAACAATGAGAAGTTAAGATTTAATTTTAAAATGTAAGACACACAAAATGAATAGATTAAAATTAGTCATTAAAAGAAAGATATTTATTGGAGTTTTAATAATTTTAGTTTACAAGTTTTTATATTAAATAATTTATTAATTACTAATTTTTTTTACACTATTCATAACACTCTAATTTAGATATGATTCATGCTGAAAGAATAGTAATTATTATAAATAATTATTTGTGAAATGTAAAAATTTTAGGAGAAAATCTATGACGTCTTCATCAGTCAATGACGGAAGAATTAATTTTGAAACAGCTAATAAATTTTTTGAATCCATTGCTTTATTTAATCAACATCTTATTTCTGATGAGTATGAAACTTTGAAATCTTTTCTCAATGAACTCAATCCTTTGGGTCAAAATTACTCCACTTTATCGGAACATCGAAAATTAACTTTGGAACAAAGAATTACCAACCTTTTTGCGGCGATCGAATTGAAGTTGCATCCTGTCCATTTACGCAATTCTGAAGTCATTCAAAAGCACTACGATGCAGTTCAAGCGCTGATTTTGCGGCTGCCCTCTTTATCTTCCCATCAGCTTCATTCGTCGGTAAAAGAACTACATCCCGAACTTCAGCAAAAAATCTATTACGCAGTTTGGCTTGCTTCAGGTGCTAATATGGCAGATCGGTCTGGCCATGAAGATCTTAAAACCCCTGGTATCTTACAACGTAAATTTCCGCCATTTTTCTCTCCTATGGAGGGAACCCTGCTCGAGCAGATCGCCTCCGACCTTGCAATGAAGTATCAACGAAATGTATATAAAGAAAATACTGATGGCTTGCGCCAAATTGCCCAAGATCTTTCTACAGGTCTTCCCACAGATCAAATCCGAAATAAACTATTAGCCCTCCCTAACAAAGTACAAGATGCTCTTTTTAGCGAAGTGACACGCTTAGGCCTGCGCGGAAATCTCCAAGATTCAAAGACAGCGATTTTAGGCGATGCCAATTTGTTGAGAGGACTCAGAGATCCATCTCGAAATGGGCAAAATATTGTTGAGCAGCTGCTCGATTGTGAACAAAATCAGTTGGACATGCTGACTCAACAAAGAGACAATAACAAAGAGACAATTTTTAATACTCTTTTTAACGAGATTAAAGTCAACAATTATCAAATGCAAGCGTTGTTCAATATCTTGCCCGACGCTGTAAAATGTCGCGTTCCACAGCCACCTTATTACGGCCGTGGTTTTGATCCAGAGCTTTATGCAACTCTCGGCGCCCATTATAACAGCACGTCAGGAAAGACGACATTTCAGGTGTATGCTCCTAATGCTCGCGAGATCAAGCTGAATTTGACAGCCTGGGGCAATATTGAATATAGCCTCCAAATGATTAAAAAAG
>JASHXO010000058.1 GCA_030043495.1 Candidatus Rhabdochlamydia sp. | reverse complement strand
GAAGAGGAACAAGCTGGTTTAAGCCAAGAAGAAGAGATTTCACTTAGTTCCTTTTTAAGCACCGCTCTTCTAGACCAAGAACGGATTATTCAACGCGACAATCAGCAAAAAGAAGAAAAAGTCAGCTTGATGACCTTCCATAGCGCCAAAGGGTTGGAATTTACTGCCTGTTATCTCGTCGGCCTAGAAGATCACATCATGCCCCATGAAAAAAGCCTGATAGAGACCGGCCTTGAAGAAGAGCGCCGCCTCATGTACGTCGCCATGACCCGCGCAAAAAAATTTCTCATTTTGAGCATGGCCCGCAAAAGGAAAAAAATGGGTAAGGACATCAACACAAATCCCTCCCGATTCCTCTTCGAAATCCCCAAAGACTTCATCCGCATCACCTCCTGGCAAACCATCGACTGATTTAGAAAGCTCTTCACATCATCACCACTAATTGAATAACAAATTGAAAACCGATTACCCCATGAGACTTATAACCCAACTTGTCCCCTAACCTCCCTTAGACGCGAGCTGCGATGGGCAACCTGCTTCGCTTCATTCGTCACCAAGGTCATGACCTTGACTTTCTCACGAATCTTGCATTTTGAATAATTCCCAGGGCGAGCCCTTCGCTCAATTTCGGTAATTAGTAGACCATGAAGATGAGTCAATCGCGAAAGATAAACAAAAGAGCTGATATTTGTAGATAATGAAGACATAAAAGCCTAAGAAAAAGATAGCATTTCTCTTCGAATCCTGTCTATCTTGATTTTTGAAGGTCTTTTTCTTTTATATTTTTCCTTTCCAGGAGTGGAAGAAGGCGTCGAGGGAGGGTTTGAGTCCGCCATGTTTACGGATGTAGGCTTTTCCGCCGCTGCCCAGCCAGTGCAGGATGACTGCGTTTAGATTGAGTCCGCGCGCCATTCTCCAATTGTAAATTTCTGGGAGCTCCATCACATTTAAACGAAGCTCATGGATAAGATAAGAAAGAAGCAAATCATCTCCGCCAAATCGATCGTTGTACGTCATTGCACCTTCGGCCCACTTTTCGATGATCGACAGCCCATGCTGAAAAACAATCACCCCACCGTTATAGCGGACATTAGGATCGTGCTGAAGCAGATGTTCGCTAGAATATTCTCGAACCAAGGCGAGGCCTGATGCCGAATCGGAATGGGAAAAAAGAAAATCCAAAGGCCCTAAAACTTCGCAATCCAAATCCATCCACAGTGTTTTCTCATAACAAGAATTTAAGAAGGCGAAGGGTTTTTTAAACCAGACATGGCGCGAGCTCCAAACAACCCATCCGTAAAGACGCTCCCACTCTTTGGCAAGAATCGGATCAATGCAGCTTCGCGGGCTAATGCGAGGCGACTCAAGTTCGATCGAACAAAGCTCTCCTCTTTCTGAGCACCATGTTTTCATCTCATCAGACATTCCGAAATCAAAAAAAGTCACCGGAAAATCATTGTGTTCTCGATATCGCGACCACCACCATGGTAATAACCATTCTTGGGTTTTTTCTGCGCCACAGAGAACGCCGAACTTCTTTTTTGCCAATCGTTTCCAGCGATAACTAGGCTTCATTTTAAGCTCTGTTTCATAAAAGAGATTGTTTCAGCGATTTGCAATTTGGCAGCCTCAGGGCTTGTTAGATAGGCCGCCTCGGCATGTTCAAGTGCAGTGAGAGTGAACTTGTTGCTATATAGAAATTCAGCGATCATCAGTTCACCTTTCCAATAATTTTCCACATCTTTTTTCCCGAATTGATGGACGTATTGCAAGAGTGGGATCAAGGCCTTTTCGGGGCGATCTTTGGATTTGAGCCTAGAGGAAATTTTTTGAAATTCGAGCACAGCAACTTTAAAATGCATTCCGAACTTATTGTCGGAATCTCGATTGAGCAGTTGCTGTTTCGCTTTGCGCACTTGTGGATGCTTGATTTTATGTTTTTCTAGAAGTGTTGCGAATTTTTCCAGATGAAAATAATTGCCTTTTTCTTTGTGCAATCCACGTTCTAAGATCACTTGATAAAAACAAGGGATGGATAACTCTTTAGCTTTTTGATAAAGCTCCTGCCATTTCTGTTCATCAAAATCTGTTTCTTCTCGACCAAGAGCAAGGCAGATTTCTTGAAAGTTTTCAATTTGATTTACAATCATTTCGGTATACCCCTGAACATTTAACGGGATATAATCAAAACGAGCGAATTCTTTGCCATTGGGATCGAGCAATAAAAAAACCGGACATTGTTGGACTTTGTATTTTTGAATAAAAGACTTTTCTTCTTCATTTTGTTTTAACGAGTTGATCCAAAGAATCGCCTCTGTATTGATTATTTCAAGAAAATGGGGAGAATCTAAAATTTCTTGACGCAATTTTTTCGACCAAGGACAGTCATCTCCTAAAAATACTGCGACAATCGGGCGATTTTCTGCTTGAGCAGATTTGATAATACGTTTTTCTTTGAGTTGCCATTGATTTTCACAATTTACAACAGAAATAAAACACAAAAGAAAACAATGTAGAATCAATCTGATCAGCATAATAATTGATAGAAAATGCTCAAAAAATTAAACTTCTATTTTTGCTGTCCAATCTTTCTCTATAAAAAATGTTTTTATTTCCTCCTACAATTATTTTACGCCATCGTAAGGAAAATCTTAAAAAATGCTCCCTTCGCGGACTCGAAAAGTGTCCCGATTTCCGATTTTTCACCTATCCCAAAGACCATCTACCGGATTTATCGAATTATTTCTTACTGACAATTGATGCTCCTTCTCTCAGCGAAGTTGATAAAAATTTGGGCCTTTTTTTGATTGATGGGACTTGGAGCTATGCGGAACGGATGCAGAGGCAGCTGCCGCTCCCACATCTTTTTCAAAAGCGCAGCCTTCCCTCGCATCTTCGAACTGCCTATCCACGGCGCCAAGAAGATTGCTCAAATCCTTCAAGAGGCCTGGCCTCGATCGAGGCAATCTATGCTGCTTATCTGCTCTTAGGCCGCAGCGCCAAAGGGCTGCTCAGCAACTATTACTGGAAAGAGGAATTTTTGAAAAAAAATTTTACAACCATGCAATAATCTGCGTTTTTGGCAGCTCTACCCGTACTTGACTTTTTAAACTTTTGCTAATAAATTGGAACCTTTCGAATAACCGTTTCCTAGAGCCACAATTGAGCTTTTTATAGAAATTAGTTCGACGATCATTTTTCACCGCTCCACAGAGCCAGCGTCGAAAAACAAAATGCGCAATTGGGAATGGTTCAATGTAAGTTATTCTCAAATACCGACGCTAAGATTTTAAGTGCAAAAAACCTATTCTTTCGAAGAACACCAGCTGCCCATAAACAACGTCGATCCTGACGCTCTTTACGTTATGGAGAAGCTTCGCGTCAACGGGCACACCGCCTATCTTGTCGGCGGCAGTGTGCGCGACTTGCTGCTCAATCAAAAGCCGAAAGATTTCGATATTTCTACTTCCGCGGAACCTGAAGAAGTCAAGCAACTCTTTCGAAATTGCATCTTGATCGGTAGGCGCTTTAGACTGGCACATATCCGCTTCGGCAAGAAAATCCTGGAAGTGTCCACATTTCGCTCGGGCGACCCTGAAAATGATGCATTGATCCTTCGGGATAATATCTGGGGTACGCCTGAGGAAGATGTCCTCCGCCGCGACTTTACAATCAACGGACTTTTCTATGATCCTGCAACTCAGCAGATCATCGATTATGTTGGCGGCTATCCTGATTTACAAAAGAAATTTCTCCGCACAATCGGGCAACCCTACATCCGTTTCCGTCAAGATCCTGTTCGCATGCTGCGCTTGCTCAAATTTCAAGCCCGTTTTGGGTTTAATGTGGACCCTCCTGCGCGTGTAGCCCTTTTAGATTGTCGTCAAGAGATCGTTAAAAGTTCTCCAGCGCGTATCCAAGAAGAATTATTGCGCATGTTGGAATCGGGAGCTTCAGAACCTTTTTTCCGGCTTTTGGCCGAGCACGGCTTTATTCATTTGATGA
>JASHXO010000057.1 GCA_030043495.1 Candidatus Rhabdochlamydia sp. | reverse complement strand
AAGGTGTCTATGCGATCAACATCGATGAAGGTGATGAGGTGATTGCGGCACGTCTGACCAAAGAAGGCCAAGAGGTCATGCTCTTTACTCGAAATGGAATGGCGGTTCGCTTTGATCAAGGACAGGTGAGACCAATGGGGCGCGTCGCGCGAGGTGTCCGCGGTGCGACCTTACGCAATGGACAAGATGCTGTCGTTTCTTGTGAGGTCGTCAACGGTAACGAAAGCTTGCTCATCGTCTGCGGAAAAGGATTTGGTAAACGTTCCTTAGTGGAAGAATTCCGCAAGACCAACCGCGGCGGGGTCGGTGTCCGTTCGATCATCACAAGTGAACGCAATGGGCTTGTTGTGGGAGCAGTTTCTGTCACTGATAAAGATGGAGTCGTCATGATGTCCAATACCGGTCAAACACTGCGCATCAACATGAAAGATGTTCGTGTTATGGGCCGCTCCACACAAGGCGTACGCCTTGTCAATCTCCATGAAGGAGATTATCTCGTCGGTGTCCAGAAGATTGAACACCTGGAGACGGAAGAACCGTCAGCAGCAACTACTGAAGAAAAACCCAAGACTTAAGTATTTCACGAGATCACATGAAAAAAAAAGGGATCTTCATCACCTTCGAAGGAGGGGATGGAGCCGGCAAAACGACTCTCATCCAAAAGATCTTCACCTACTTGGCAAAATGCGAATTTGATGTCCTACAGACACGCGCGCCTGGCGGGACTGAAATTGGCCAAGATATTCGCAATCTTTTACTTCATAAACACGATGCTCCGCTCTCTAAACGCAGTGAACTTTTGTTATTTCTTGCCGATCGTGCTCAGCATGTCGATGAACTGATTTTTCCCCATCTCAAAAAAGGCAAAATCGTTCTCTGTGACCGGTTCAACGATTCGACGATTGCCTATCAGGGCGGTGCCCGAGGTTTTAGGGAGGAGCTAGTACGCAAACTGTGCGATTTTGCGTGCGATGATTTCGCTCCCGATCTCACTTTATATCTCGATCTCGATCCTAAAATTGGCTTTGAACGGGCACAAAAAGCGGGCTTGGTAAAAGACCGCATTGAATCGGAGGCGTTAAAATTTCATCAAAAGATCCGAAAGTCATTCAAACAGATCGCAAAGAAAGAACCTAAACGCTTTAAAATCATAGATGCCTCTGAAACTCCTGAAGAGGTCTACTCTCAAGCCAAAGTGAAAATCGATGCCCTTCTCAAAACTTATCGGAAATGAACTTGCCAGATCCGCGCTTCAGCGTATGGCCAACCAGAAAAGTGTGCCTAACACTCTTTTATTCTACGGCCCCGATGGCGTTGGCAAAAGTCTATTTGCTGCCGCTCTTGCTGAATTGCTAATGGGGAAGGTGCATGCGCACAAGTTGGCCACGCAAAACCATCCCGATTTGCACATTTATTTGCCGGAAGGTAAGAGTGCAATCCACACAATGGAAAATATGCGCAAACTCATCGACGAAGTGTCCCTGCCTCCTTATGAAGCACCTATCAAAGTCTTTATCATCCACGACGCCCATCAAATGCTTCCTTATAGCAGCAATGCTTTGCTTAAGACGTTTGAGGAGCCTTCTTTTCATAGTTATTTTATTCTTTTAACAAGCGCGCTCGAGTCCATGCTGTCGACGATAGTTTCACGCTGTCGAAAAGTTCCCTTTTTCCCTATCCTTCAGTCGCAGATTGCAGCTTTGATCCAAAATCAATGGCAAAAAACTCCTGAAGAGGCACGCCGTATTGCTTTTTTATCCCATGGCTCGCTTGCTAAAGCCAAAGCTCTCGCAGATCACAGTCAGCTTGCTTGGCGCAAAATCCTCTTAGAAATACTTGCTTTACGCATGCCATTTGACTACCCTCAGTTTTTAAAGCTTGCAACTGAGCTTGAAGAAAGCTGCGTTGCGGAGAATGTGGATGAAAAAGAGGATGAGCCCATCACATCTTCCCATTCTCAAACCGATGCCATTTTTGAGGAAATTGCGGCATGGTACCGTGATCTCCAGCTCCTTAAAGAAGGCATCGCTCCTGAGTATCTTTATCATCTCGACTACATGGACCGTCTCAAGCTAGCTCTTCAGCAGCCTTTTCCTCCTTTAGAAATTGTCATTGAGCAAATTGCAAAAGCTCGCCTTGCTTTGCAGCGCAATGTCCGACTGCGTACTGTTTTGGAACATTTCTTCTTGGCCCAATAATATCCATCCTCAAAAAACAATTTGGAAAAGCTCATGAACCATTTCCAGATCTTTTTGGATCTGGGATTGATCGGTATGAGCTAGATAAACAATAAGGGGCGTTGTGCTTGCAATCGTCGTGGGGGAAATAATATCCCCTTGTTTTACTCCAAGCAGATGAAATTCATACGATCCCAATTTCTGGATCTCTTCAATCCCAGAGATCCTTTGAACTTTCCTTTTTTGAAATACAGGGCAAAGAGCGATGCCAAAATGTTTTGTATAAATGATCGGGTCAGGCATCTGGATCTTACCATGAACGAATACTTCGATAGTGGCTTTATAGGGATCGAAGTTCGTATATTTCTTAACGAGAGAGGGTAGATGTAATCCCGCAAGACGAGCGCCTATTTCAATCAGTGTAGGTCCTTTGATGAAGTCATCTTTGATTTCAAGATGAGCAGGTCCTCTCTCGATCCGAAATGCCCTTGCGATTCGAATGGCATAATCAATCAAAGGTTCCATTGAAAGCTCTTCAAGTGGAAGAGTATAGATATTATAATAGATGTTCTTATAGACCTCTGTATCTATCTTATCGTAACGCCAGATATCGGTAACATGTACTCGATTTCCATCAGCGAAAATATCAACGACATATTCTTTGCCAGAAATATACTCCTCGACAAGAGCATATTCAGCTTGCTGACCCCAAAGATCCTTTTCTTCCTTGATCTT
>JASHXO010000056.1 GCA_030043495.1 Candidatus Rhabdochlamydia sp. | reverse complement strand
GACGATAAGCCCAGGAAAAACGACGCAAGTGCGATGCATAGCGATGAAATTTGATGACATATTTTTGATCTTCAGAAACGAAAGCATAACAATGACACCCCTTTGCTAAATAGCGGAACCTTTGCTTCAAAACTTCATCGAAGCATGCTTCTTCTCTAGGATCTAATGGCGGTAGCTCCCAGTCAGGATTTTTCTCGATGGAAGAGTATAAAAAAGCGATGCAAAAATTGTTATTCTGCTTGAAGAACATACGATTGACGTAAGACAGTGCTCCGAAAAATAACATGCATGCAGTTAAAAATATTATTTTATCGTTCCAGCGCATCGATCTTACCATTCTCATCTAAGAGCATGTTTACAAATTACCATAGTTCGCTAGAGATCACAGAGGGGGCTTAAATTTTAAATTGACGTATTCCTTCACGTAACAACTTCACGTTGAAATTAATCAACAATCCATCTCTTTCATGTCTGTGTCGTGTTTTAAGTTGGGCACGTTCGGCGTCGCTTAAGAAAAGCATGCTCAATATGTTACATGTCAAGTCAAATTTTCATCAAGTCGTTTCTTCAATCACGAACGGTATAAAGATATTCAAAAGCAAGAATCTTTTTAAAGTCTTTGCTCCAAGCTAAAACAATTCTATTTTTGTTGTTGATAATCCAATTGGAATATATTCTTTATTCTTTCGAATTGGAAATTATCTATGCTTATCAATTCTAAATGCAAATGGGCCATTATTTTAATCTCTTTAGCTCTGATTGGAACAGGTTGTGTTTCGCGTTCGCAAGAACAACCGATGACACAACTCCAAATCCGCGAAATTCAGACCCGCAGCTTTGAAAACAAAGACGCCAAAGCTGTGCTTAAGGAAATGATCAATGTGCTTCAAGATGATGCTTTCATCGTCAAGCATGCGAACTTGGACTTAGGGCTGCTTTCTGGGGAAAAAGATATCGATATTGAAGATCCCTGGAATCGGTTTTTCAGCGTGGTGCACAACGGTCATCAAGCTTCCTGGAATAAAAATGCCGTCATCGAAGTTTCCGCAAATGTGACGCAATTTGGTGAAAATACAAAAGTGCGCGTCAATTTCCAACGCAAGATCTTCGACAATTTTGGAAGGGTTGTCAAAGTGCTCCAAATTTACGATGAACATTACTACCAGGAATTCTTTAACAAGGTCCACAAAGGACTATTTATTCAAGAAGAGAAAATCTAAGAGGAAAAAACAATGTTGAAACAAATCGCTGCAATTTCAGCTCTAATCGGTATCGCGGCTTCCATGACAGCATGTTCCCGGGCCTCAACCCATGCCGATCGACTTTCTTCCGCTCACGAACGCGAAATGACACTCGGTATTGTGCAAAAAGAGATCCATCACGGGATGTTGCAAACCGATGTCGCTTCAGTGCTAGGTTCACCAAATATCGTCACGAAAGACCAAGAAGGGCATGAAACCTGGATCTACGACAAGATTGCCAGTGAAGTATCCTATTCCCATGATATGGGCGGCGTTTGGCTTATTCTCGGGGGCTATCAAAAAGAAACTGGCGCACGCGGTTCAACTCAAAAAACATTGACGGTTATCATCAAATTTGACGAAATGTCACTTGTGGATAAGGTTTCTTACAATTCAAGCAAGTTCTAATGTGAACTCAGGCCTTAAGGGCCGGATTTCCGCCAGAGAACGGATGAATGGAAATCAAATCGATTGATCAGACAATAAACATCCATTTTCCACGATCTCACTGAGGCGTTGTTCGCTATGAGAATAGAGATCAGGATGGTATTTTCTTAGGAAGCGGGACAATCGTTGAGTTTTGTTAACGATTTCTTTTTTGTAATTGCCGGGATTTTTTATGGTCTCATCGGGGCCGAAGGAGCTCAAGTCTAAGGTGACTGCTCCTTCGTCGGTAAATCCAAAATTATTTCTCAGAGAGTGATCGTAATCGCGGATCCCTTTTTGACAAAGGGTGAGGAGGCAGTTGAGAAAATCATCAATGCACTGCTTTGCTTCATCCGTTTTCTTTTGTTTCGATAAGCATTGAAGATGCGGAAAGAGGAGATTGGCCCTTTTTTGGACTACAAATTCGGTTTTATCAAGGTCGATGGTGTGATGAATGCCGATATTGTCGATCAAGGTCACGGGCTTGTGTTTTCCTTGAGTCTTGTTCAAATGGACATAGAGGATTCCTGAGCGCTTTTTTGCTTGGGTATAAAGCAACATACAGCTTTTAAAATTGAATTCTTGAAAATAAGGGTGATTTGGCAGCCAGGGATCGCTTTGCAGGAGGAGCTTTTTAAAAGAAAATTCCTTGAAGATCGATGAAGGAAGGAGATGTGCGTGTCTGTAGAACTTGAGAACAGTTTTCTGATCTTGGCCCAAAAAGGCGAAGCACCAACCTCCAGATCCTAGAAAAGTAAAGGGCTGGTCGAGAAGTTGATCGATATTTTTTTGTTCTGCGGCCGTAAGAGGGGGCGCTTCCCAACGTGCTTCATTGGGGAGATTGGACATAATCAAATAAGGACGGAATCCGTGAGTTTGCCTTAAGCAAAATGAATGTAGCCCGGTGAACAGAGCTGCTAATGCTAGTAAATAAAGAGAGATACGTAATTTTTTTTTTAACATCATAAGTCACAGCCATTATTGCTAAAGGAGAGGCGAAGTTCAATTCAAATTTTTTTTGCGCAAAGACCTTGGTGCAACGATGTTCCAAGTGTCATTCCCAAAAAACCGCGCGAACATGCCTTCTCGCTATTTTTTATCTATGGGATAGCTCAAGCAGGAAGCCATCTGATCTGGAATCTTTCCGGAACATTTTTTGCTGCAGAACAGGACAGCTCCCTTTATACGCGCGTTAACATCTTAATGCTGGGTATTCGCGGAGCGGTGATGCCGCTGATCGGGGGATTGCTTTGCGACTGGATTGGACCGGTCCCGATTTTATTACTCGACACGCTGCTCTGTCTGTGTGGCACTCGTTATTTATTCCAACGGACAAAAGTGGTTACTTCCCAATCTTAAAATGGATCATTTCTTCTTCTTTTTCTTTGCGTAAAATCAGCGTGACATGCACTTCATTTTTGATTTCTCCTTTGAGGATTGCCGTGGAGAGAAGATTGACGACCTCCTGTTGAATGAGCCGCTTTAAGGGGCGCGCGCCATATAAAGGGTCATAGCCTTTTTGGGCGAGATAAGCGAGGACAGGCTTTTCCCAATTGAGCTTGATGCTGCGCTCTAAAAGACGGTCGGCGACATGGTTAAGCTGGATGGGTGCAATTTTTTCCATGTCCTGTTCTTGCAGTGGGAGGAAAGGAAGGATTTCGTCGAGGCGGTTGAGGAATTCTGGACGAAAATGCATTTTCAGAACGGGTTCGACAATGGCGAGGACGGCCTCCTTAGTCCACCCTGTTGCACGCGCACGAATTTGCTCCAGCAGTAGATCGGAACCTAAATTGGAGGTCATGATGAATAGGGCATTTTTGCAATTGACAGTGCGCCCTTTACTATCGGTCAATCTTCCATCATCAAAAATCTGAAGAAGAATATTGAAAACATCGTGATGCGCTTTTTCCAAATTGAGAAGGCGCTGAGCTTCTCCTTCAAGCATACGATTGACAGGAATGCCGGTCCATTTGGCGACGATTTGCGCGATCAGGGTCTCGTCAACTTCTTCTTGAAGCAATCGGTTGGACAGATTTAAGAGTTTGTTTTGCGCTTCTTCCAGTTCTTTTTTCATTTTGGGCAAAATGCTATAGCGCAATTCAGCAACCTTATTGTAATCAGCGGCGCGTTCAGCTTCTTCTTCCTGAAAGCGCAGGTTTTCCAAGGCATTCTTTTTCTCTTTGACCTCTTCGATCAATTTCTTTTCTTGATTCCACCTTTCACGCAAAAGAGCGAGTTCTTCTTTGACTTTGGCAATCTGTGCTTGCATCTTTTCTGCTTCCGTGCGGGCACTTGGCGTATCCTCGCGCTTTAGTCCTTCTTTCTTGACGATCAGGCTGGAAAGTTCCCGTTCTTTAATATCGATGGGAAGGGGAAGGCTGCCGATTTGTAAACGGATCATACTCGCAGCTTCATCAATCAGATCGATCGCTTTGTCGAGAAGCCTGCGGTCAGTGATATAACGTGCTGAGAGAAAGACAGCCGCATGCAAAGCTCCTTCGGTGATGCGCACTCCGTGGTAGATTTCATAGCGCTCGCGCAAGGGAACTTGAGGCTGGAATAAAGACGCTCGAATCTCGAGAAGACGAAATCAAGGAGTCTGTGAAGGAGCTTCCGCTTGGGAAGGTATTCGGCGTGCTTTAACGCTGACTCCGGAATTAGGATTAATGATCAAGCAAGGATAATTGGGGTCTCCGCTCGGGGCAATTTTCACAGGAAAAGGAGTGATCCAAACGGCGGATGTCGGCACATCGCCAGGAGCAATTTCCCAAAGGGAATTGTCCGAAAGTTCGAGCTTTTGCCCATTATCGATATTAATGGAAAGGGAAAGTTCAGTCTGGGGAGCTTCAGCTTCTTCTTTAGATTTCAGAACGAAATTATTATTTAGCCAAGCCTCCAAAGCTACCTTTTGGGTGCTGGACAAATTAGCTACCCCTGTCTTTTTTTGTTCATCCCTTGACATTACTTCATCAAGAATGATTTGTGCTTGAAGCTGTGAAATGATT
This sequence comes from Candidatus Rhabdochlamydia sp., assembly GCA_030043495.1. Taxonomy (GTDB): domain Bacteria; phylum Chlamydiota; class Chlamydiia; order Chlamydiales; family Rhabdochlamydiaceae; genus CAJCIW01. The sequence continues at coordinate 329 of JASHXO010000056.1, read as the reverse complement.
ATGGCAAGTGTTGTCAAGGCGAGGGCAAAAACAGTATGTCGCATGGCTATGCTCCGTTTTCTCAATTTTAGAGTTTGAGAGAATTTAGTAAATGGAATTTTATGCAGAGTGTAGAAAGTAAAAAACCGCTCACGTTAACTCGTGAGCGGTTTTTTCTAAGGGGGCTTAGAAAATTAGAACGCGAATTCAGCTCTAAGAGTGAAGCCTTGGAAAGACAGATTTCCAGGGGCGTTGTTGTTCATCAAGAAGATCATATTGTTCTGATTGAACCAAACTTGGTCTTCCCATCCAGCAGCCAGAGAGAACATATAAGCATCATCGCTGAATGC
>JASHXO010000055.1 GCA_030043495.1 Candidatus Rhabdochlamydia sp. | reverse complement strand
GTTTTGGCATAAAGTTTCTTACCACCGAGCATACGCAATATTTCTTGTTCGCGTTCTTTTTTGGAAAGAGGGCAGATCTCTGTCTGAGTTCGGCCTTCTTTTGTAATTTTCTGCACACGGAAATGAGTATCTGCTTTTGAAGCGACTTGAGGAAAATGGGTGATGCAGATCACTTGGCGGTGCTTACCGAGTTCTTGAAGCTTTTCGCCCATAATCGAGGCTGTCTTTCCGCCGACATTGGCATCGATCTCATCAAAAATCAGAGTCGGCGTATCATTTTTCTCAGCAAGAACGGCCTTGATAGCAAAGAGAAGGCGCGACAATTCTCCACCGCTTGAATGTTCTTTAACAAGTCCAGAGTGCTCTCCTGGATTGGCTTTTAGCCAGAATTGGATCAGATCGTCACCGGATTGATTGCGCGGTTGATCGAGAATTTCAATAGTCACCTCTGCTCCGCTCATATTTAAATGTTGCAGTTGAGCAGTGAGGGCCTGTTGCAAGCGTAGGGCAATCTCTTTTCGTTTTGAAGTGAGTTTTTGGGCAACTTGTTCTGTAATGAGTCGCGCTTGTTTTAAAGCATTTTCGGCAGTTTGAATCTCATCGGAGAGATTTTCAAGTCGTGAAAGTGCTGCTTTAATTTTGGTATGATATGCTTCGATCTCTTCAAATGTTGTGCCATATTTTCGTTTAATGCGTGAAATGGCATTTAATCGATTTTCCAGAAATTGAAAAGCGCTTGGATCATTGTCGGTATTTTGTAAATAGGACTGCAAGAAACGCAGTGCTTCCGAAAGCGCAATTTGGGACTCGTGAATCAAACTGGCTGGTTCGCTAAAGCTGCGATCGTAAACAAGGAGAGAGTCGCAGGCTTTGCTAAAACGGGACAATTGCGGCAAGACTGCAGAAACACTTTCAGAAAGCCCTTTGATTACCATCTCGATTTTTTCTGAGATTTCTTGCGCGTTGGCAAGCCGCTGGTATTTTTCAAAGACAGCTTCCTCTTCTGCTTTCTTTAGTCCGACGGATTCAATTTCTTCGAGTTGCGATCGCCAGCTGTCCTTATCTCTTTCCTGATGTGTAGAGAGCTGCTGTAATTCCTCGAGTTTTTTTTGGAGCTCTTTTTCATTTGCGTAAGCTGTTTGAAAAGATTTAAGGTTGCCCTTAAGTCCACCAAAGAGATCGACAAGGTCGCGTTGCGCATCGCTGTGAAGAAGCAAATGATGTGTGCGCTGGCCGATAAGATCGACGAGCTCTTCCCCAATTTTTTGTAAAAGAGGAAGAGGGACCATGCGGCAATTGATGAAGGCACGGTTTTTCCCTTCTTTTGCGATTTCTCTGCGGATCACCAGAAATTCTCCAGGATCAATCGACAGGCCGGCTTCTTCGAGAATGACTTTAAGATGTGTGAGCGCCTCTATTTCGAAGGCTAATTCGATAAAGGCTCGATCACAGCCTTTGCGGATCAGAGCACTGTCAGCGCGATCTCCCAGGGTCAATCTAATCGCTTCAATCAGAACGGTTTTACCGGCGCCGGTTTCTCCAGTCACAACGTTGAAAGAAGGACTGAAATGGATTTCACAAGCATCGACGAGAACGAGATTGTTTAAAATCAGGTATTTGATCATCCCTCACCAGAAGTTGAGCTTATAGGCTCATTCTAAAATTTCCTCTTTTGTTTTGAAGTGGAGCTTGGCGACTTGTTCTAGAATTTGAGGTCCGAATTTTTGGACAAGCATCTTGCCCACTTTGACCACCTGGGGCGAAGCCCCTTTTGGAAGTTCGATCTCAAATTGTTTGCCCAAATGCTCGAGACCTTCTAGGAAAGCGGCGCGCGCCAGAACGGAAGCAGCGGCAACGACGGGATCGGCTTCTGCGCGATGCCGCTGCGTCAATGACACCTGGACTTTTTTTTGCTTGAGGGCATTGATGACGACGTGTTCGCTGGCAAATTGGTCGATAATGATTTCGGTACAACCCGTTTTTGTGACAAGTTCTAAGATTGCGGTGGCATGCCCCCAACCTAAAAGTCGATTCAAATTGTTGAAGCTGGCATAGAGCTCATTATATTTCTTAGGAGAAATGAAGACGATTGCATGAGAACAAATGGCTTTAATTTTGGTGCTGAGCTTGCGAACAACGCTATCGGAGATCCGTTTGCTATCGCGGACGCCCAATGAAAGGAGTTCTTTGATCTTCGCTTCATCAGCTTGGACTCCAGCGATGCACAAGGGGCCAAAAAAATCGCCTTTTCCTGACTCATCAATGCCGATGTGGGGAGTCAAATTGACTTGTGTTTCAGGGTATGAATATGCGACCGATTGCAGAATCTCAGGTTCGAGATAGAAAGTGATAAATTCTTCCATATCTTTGCCCTGGACCGTTAATTTTCCGGAAGTATAGAGAGTGCAAGAGACCCCCTTTTTTTGGGCGGAAAAAACAGTGTATGCTGGCGTGGTAATCTTGAACCCTTGCTCAAGAAGGTCGTTGCGCAATCTGTCGGCGAGCTCGAGGGTGATCGTGGCGACAAAACAAGAACTTTTTTCAGATGTCATCTTAACTTGGTTCGTGTGAGAGATATGTTGAGCCAGCTGCTGGTCGTCGGATAGGTTGCATCTGACTTTAATTAGAAGTTATTTTTACATTGATTTCGAAAAAAAACAAGATTAGAGTTAGATTTTGCAGCGTGAGTCGTTTTTCTCTAAGCAAGTCCCTTAAAGAGAACTTGCTTACCATGTATTTTCGATATTAAAGACCTTCTATGTGTCGAGAATAAAAAGACGATTAAGTTATCATGTATACCGAAAATGATTCAAAAGTTGAGAATTTGGCAAGGCGGCTGCATAAATTTTTTGTCTGGAGTGAGCGACCATTGTGCAAACACAAGACGCGAGTGAAGACAAAAAATGTGCTGCATAGCCAGCGTAGCCAAAAACCAACTTTTGAATCATTTTCGATATATTGAGTAGCTGCTCTTATTTTCTAATTTAAAATGATAAGGTTTGAGCCAGTCGGTTCAAAATTTTCGGAGGAATATGAGTGAGGAATTAAAACGCATCGGGGATATCTTCAGGGCGAAGCGCAAAGATCTTAATCTTTCTTTGAAAGAAGTCGAAAATTCTACCTCGATTCGTTCTGCTTATCTCGAAGCAATTGAAGAAGGACAAATTCATGAATACATTTCGGGAGTTTACGCTTTGGGATTTATCAAGCAATACGCTCAATTTTTAGGGCTTGATATCGATGGGATGATCCGAGAAAATCCCACAGCCTTTCGTATGCCGGCGGAAAAGCATGAATTTTCTTATGGGATTGGTACTTTGGAGGTCAGGGGGAGCATGGGAGGAGGTGTCAAATGGCTTCCTAATCTCCTTTGGGCGGGGGCTGTAGCCCTTGTGCTTGTCATAGCTTGGTATTTAGTGAAATTCCTTGGTATTCTCTAAAAATGATTTGAGCCAATTATGTCGACTCCACAATTCACCAATCGCTTGATTCACGAAAAGTCGCCCTATCTTTTGCAACACGCGCATAATCCGGTCGATTGGTATCCTTGGGGGCAAGAGGCATTTGATCTCGCAAAGCAGTCTGACAAGCCGATTTTTCTTTCCATTGGTTATGCGACATGCCATTGGTGCCACGTCATGGAACAGGAGTCTTTTGCTAATCAAGAGATTGCTAAGTTGATGAATGACACTTTTGTCAACATTAAGATCGACCGCGAGGAGCTCCCTCAAGTAGACAGCATTTACATGGAATTTGCCCAAGCGTTAATGTCTTCTGCAGGCGGTTGGCCTTTAAACTTGATTCTGACCCCGAATTTAAAACCTTTTTTCGCAGTGACCTATTTGCCGCCGGCAAACCACCGCGGCCTGATTGGGATGAAGCAATTTATTCAGCACATTAAGCAACTCTGGCAAAGTGAAGAGAGAAAACAACTCGTCGACCAGGCGGACAAAATCGTCGAAATTTTTGAAAAGTCGGCAAAAACAGTCGGAGACACAATTCCCGCAGAAAAGAATCTCATCATAGCTATCGAGACAATGTTTGAAATGGCCGATCCGGTTTACGGAGGATTGAAAGGGGAGCCCAAATTCCCGATGGGCTATCAGTCCGTTTTCCTGCTCGAATTTTCTCGTGGAAAAGGCGACAGCCGTGCTCTGTTTTGCGCTGAACTGACTTTGGACATGATGCTGCGTGGCGGGATCTACGATCAGATCGGAGGAGGCTTTTCCCGATATGCT
>JASHXO010000054.1 GCA_030043495.1 Candidatus Rhabdochlamydia sp. | reverse complement strand
TCAAGAGATTCAAAATCTTGCAGCTGAAGAATTGTTTGAAAAATCGACCTTGGACTTCCTGTTTCGGGTTTTTCTCCCGGTTCTTCCCTAAGAAGAAGTGAGACATCGAGCACTTGCCGCAAAATTGTATTTCGTTGTTCCTTAGAAAAGCCTCCCATTTGCGATCCCAACTCTTGTTCGCTTCTTCCGGCTGTCATTGCGCCAGAAACAGTTTCTCTCGCTCCGCTAACAGAAGCATCTTTTCTCACATCGGATGAAGGCTGAGAAGTAGTTTTTCTTCCTTCTAGCTTAACGGAAGGAGGCATCATAGTGGTCTCAAGCCTAGAGGAGCGGCCTTGATCTTGTTCGCGCAAAGTTTGAAGTGGCTTTTCTCGGGAAAGATCTTCCCTAAGTTGTTCCTTGGGCAGGGCTTCAGATACTGGCCTTGATTCACTCGGTGGAGGTTTAGACTCAGAGGGAGGTGGAGTTGCGGAAGGCCTTGATTCCGAAGAAGCAGGCGAAGGTTTGCTCTCTGAGCGAGCTTGAGGCCCAGTCTGTTTGAATTCTCCTGCTTGAGGAGAAAGAGGCATTTCATATTTAAAAGATTTTAAAGACTGTAATGCCTGCATTAAATTCGAAAAGGCATGTGCCTTTTCTTTATCATACTCATTTAAAGTAGATAATAGTTGTTCGATGTTTTTTATATTCTTCGATTCTAGAATTTTAGAAGAAGGAGTGGTCTTAATGACATAAATGCGGTCAAAATGATGATTCCTAAATCCTGGAAAGCTGGTCATTCACTTCTTCCATCCTCTTGGAGCATGTTTACAAATTACCATAGCCTGATTTTTGATGAATTTTTTTTGCAGGTTTTAAGAGACGTTCTCTGAATTGGAATAGCCTGCTTTTCGAGCCTTGTTTCCGCGGTTTTTAAAATCATCACTTGGCCTAGTGCTCTGTAAACTTAATTTTTGCAGTTTCGGCTACGTCAAAGCCCCGGGGTTAATGAATTAATACAGCGCGCTTTACGATCGCTTAACCGCGGGAGCTTTCACATTAGCCGAAACTGCAAAAATTAAGTTTACAGAGCACTAGTTAATTTAACAGAAAGCCTTTTCTTTTGATTTAGAGGACGATGAGGATTAATTCAACTGCAAAATCCCTGAAATTTTACTATACCGCGCCTACTTAGGTTGTGTGAATTTAAACTGGCTGCGAATTTACCAAATCCCTTCGGGCCCGGTTCACTGCGTTCACCTGCTTGCGCTGCGAACGTCCAACGGACTTTCTTCGTGTTTCTGCAGCCTCCTCCCTCACCTTGCTATTCAGCAATGGTCTCGTTCGCACGGAACGCTGAGCTTCAATTATTTCAGTTTAAGTTCTCCTGCGGAAAGAGTTATGACTTGACCATCGGGTAAAACGAGGTTCAATCTACCATCTGAATTAATTGAATGACAGATTCCTTTGATCATTTTTAAACCGTCATTACAAGCAATCATTTCACCTTTATACGCGAGCAGTTTTTCGTAGTCTGGTCGAAAAGGTTCAAATCCCTTGATCAATAAAATGCCCAGATCTTTGAGAAATTGCTTGAGGACGGGCTCAAGAATTTGCTCAAGCGTCCAAATTTGGCCGCTGAGCTGAGCAAGCGAGGTAGCTGGTTGATCGATCGTTTTGAGAAGCTCTTGAGACATATTGACATTGATGCCGATGCCGAGGATAACGCCGATCCGGTCCTCAAAAAAGACTGTCTCACATAAGATTCCTGCGACTTTTTTACTGTCTAATAAAACATCATTCGGCCATTTGATTTGAGGAGAAAACCCCTTTTTCTTAAGGACAGCAATCGAAGATAAGGATAGGATCTGCCCAAGATTAATGATGTACGGACACTCATGCGGTAGGCAAAAATATAACGTTGCGTAAATATTCTGCCCTTTTGGAGAAAGCCATTTGCGAAAAAAGCGTCCACGTCCAGCGGTTTGTTCCAGAGCCGTGACACAAGTGAGTTGATTGGGATCGAGCGTCGCTGCATTTTTTTTGGTCCATGTGTTTGTCGAATTGATCGTATCAAAATGAATGTAATAAATATTCTTTAATCGAGGCATAGGAAACCTAAAAAAAATGCTCTTAACGCCAAATTGGGGGCCAAGTATAATACAATTAAAATTAGAATCCATTCTTTTTATATTAATGAACTTTTTTAGAACGGCTTCACGGTCTACTTCCTAAAAAAAGTTAGCGATGAATTGGTTCTAAATAAAAATAAAAAAAAAATTTAAAAATTGTATTCTTCAAGTGATTGGATGCTAACATGTGGGACCATCGCATTCTCAGCCGCATTGATTTCAGAACGCTGCCGATTTTGCTCATCCTCATGTTTATCAGCGTTATGGTGATCGCTGCCACGACATTTGACCCTGAAATGGGGGAGGAAAGCTTATTGACTCCGACGGCTAAAAACCAGATCCGTTGGTTTACAATCGGGTGGGTGGTCTATCTTTTTTTTGCCGGCCTCGATTACCGCAAGCTCAAAGAATGGACTTGGTTTTTCTATTTCGGCATGCTCATTATGCTCATCGGGCTGTTCTTTGTGCCCGCTATCCAAAATGTCCATCGTTGGTATCGGATTCCTGGTGTCAATTTTGCTTTCCAGCCTTCGGAATATGCTAAACTTGTTGTTGTAATGACCTTGAGCCTTTATTTAGAAAATAAAGGAAGCGAAACCTATCAGAAAAGTTCTACACTTAAGTCCATATTAATCGTCTTTATTCCTTTTATCCTTATCTTGAAACAGCCTGACTTGGGAACAGCACTTGTCCTTTATCCCATTGCTCTTGTCATGTTCTATTTTGGAGGGGTCAAAAAAAAAGTGATCACGGTAATGAGCCTGATGGCAATCGGAGGGCTTGTCTTTGTGAGCATGATGTTCTTGGGCTTTATTTCTCATGAAGAGTTTCGTCCCTATGCCACAAAAGTCATTAAAGAATACCAATATGAACGCCTGAATCCCCATACTTACCATCAAGAAGCTTCTCAGATCGCCATTGCACTCGGAAGTCTATCTGGCAGCGGCTGGCGCAAAAGCGAATTCACAGGGCATCAATGGCTGCCCGCGGCCCATACCGACTCAGTCTTTGCAGCCTTTAGCGAAGAGTTTGGACTCATAGGAGTTTTTTTCTTAATGCTCTTTTTTTTCGGTTTGCTCTATTTTAGTTTTCAGGTGACTGCAGTGGCTAATGACCGCTTCGGGCGATTCCTTTCTGTCGGGATTACGACCTATCTTGCGATGCATATGATCGTGAATATGGGAATGATGTGCGGCTTTTTGCCAATCACGGGGGTTCCGCTCATGTTGATCACCTATGGTGGTTCGTCGGTTTTGTCGACGATGACCGCTTTGGGGATTTTGCAAAGTATTTATAGCAGAAGGTTTATGTTCTAACTATGCCTCATCAATTCTTACTTACTCCAAGCTCCTGGCTCGGCCAAGGAAAAATTCAACTTAATATGGTCGCAGAAGAACTCGCCTTCTTTACCCGCTGGAACGCAGAAAATGCAGACGGGGACGGACGGATCGAGTGTCTTCAGGAGATCCAAGTCAAAGGTCTTTCGGACATCATGCATAATGAATTTTTGATTTACAATGTGACTACAGTCGGAGAGTTTTCGATTGATTTGGAAAATCAGGCGCTCGGCAAAATCACCGGCATAGGTTTGGTCAACGAAAGAGTAATCGCATGGGAATTCCGAGTTGAAGAAATTGGGTTTGAAGGATTTGAACTCTATGAAAAACAGGATGAAAACAATTATCTGATGCGTGCTGAATACGCCACCAACGATCAATTCCGCACTTTAATCCAAGGACGATTATGGAAGCAGACCACATAAGAGTGTGTTTGCAAATGACCATAGTTCACTTTTTGCGGCTTTTTTCGCCGCTTCTTGCCCTACTTTACTTAAGTAGGTGTTTCAAAGCGGCATTAAAACCTGCAAAAAAATTCATCAAAAATCAAACTATGGTCATTTGCAAACGCACTCTAACAGTCCATTGTCGGTCTCCGCTCCTCATCAGCATCCTCTTTTCTCTGCTTCTTCTTTGCAGCTGTTTTTCACGGCCAGCGCTCATGACTTATGAAGAGTTTGATAATGTAGAGATGGGCACTTCAATCGCCACAATCCAGTCGCAAATAGGGGAACCTTACGCAATCCATAATAAAAAAGGCGGAGCCCAAGAATACGAGTACATTGAGCGGATCGATGCAGGCAATAGCCTTGCCGCTGAGAACCATTATTTTTTGATCGTTCAAGATGGAAAAGTCACTGGCAAATATATGAGGCGCGAGCGTCCGCCAGCCTATGATCTTATTTATCAAGACCAACCGAATTATTATCCCGAGTACCCAGGTTCAGCACTTCCTCCTTGAGGCTCCATGATAAGATGGTTAATTTCCCTTTTTTTTCTTTTCTCGAGTTTTTCACTCTATTCCGATACCGCATTCAAAGTGATCGTCCTCGGATGCGGTGGCGGTCCCTTAGAGAATAATCTCTCTGGGTATCTTTTCGCGACAAAAGATTCTGAGGACTTTATCGCAGTGGACGCTGGAACTCTTTTAAGCGGTATTTTTCGGGCGCAAGCTAGAAACAGTTTTCAGAGAATTCCCAACGACCCCTCCAGTGAATTCGATCCCGAAGCAACGATTTTGCGCAATCAAATCAAGGGCTATTTAATTTCGCATCCACACCTTGACCATATCGGTGCTCTTGTCATTAATTCCCCAATCGACACGAAAAAGCCCATTTTTGGAACCTCCTTTACGATCGACAGCATCCGTGATCATTTATTCAACTGGAAGATTTGGCCCAATTTTGGTTCGGAAGGAAAAAAACCGCGTCTGAACCAATATCAATATCAGCGATTAAAAATGCTGCAAAGGACTCCGATTCCCGAGTTAGGAATTTCAGTTGAAGCGTTTCCTTTAAGTCATCCTGATGGCTATCAGTCCACAGCATTTTTAATCGAGTACAAAGATCAATATATCCTTTATTTTGGAGACACTTCGCCTGATGCCCTTGAGCCCAAAAAGCGCATTCGCGCAGTTTGGGAAAGAGTTGCTCCTTTGATTCGCGCAAATAAGTTAAGCGCTATTTTCTTAGAATGCTCGTATTCCGATCGACAGAAGGTAAATGAACTCTATGGCCATCTTGACCCAATGTATATGATGGAAGAACTTCAGCAGCTCGCATCTCTTGTCGATCCTATAAAGCCCAAAACTTCCCTATCAGGTTTCAAGGTTGTTGTCACTCACATCCAAAACACACTTCTCAAGCAAGCCTCTGCCCGAGATTTCATCGAGTTCGAGCTCAATAAATTAAACGATCTCGGCATCAATTTTTTCCTCCCTGAGCAAGGACAAAAGCTCGAATTCTGAGCCGAGGATGATTTCTAGGCTGCAAAAGGTTGGAGCTATCAAGTCTAATTATTAATTTTATTGAGTCAAATAAAAAAAGCGTAGGAGAAGGATCTCCTACGCAAATAGGAAAGTTATGCTTTGATCTTGATATCGACCCCGGCGGCGACCGGAAGCACTTTGAGCTTGTCGATGGTATCAGGGGTTGGGTTGAGGATATCAAGCATGCGGATATGCGTGCGGATCTCAAATTGCTCGCGCGACTTGCGGTCGACATGAGGAGAACGCAGGACGGTATAGATCTCTCTTTTTGTTGGAAGAGGGATCGGGCCGGCAATCCGAGCGCCTGTGCGCTTGGCTGTTTCGACAATATCGACTGCCGCGCGATCGAGGACGCGCTGGTCATAGCCTTTAAGCCGAATGCGGATTTTTTGTCTTGATTGTTTGCCCATAATCTTAAAAAAGCCTTAAGTTATTTCTTTGTAATTTCATCTTGAATTTTTTGCGGGACCCGCTCGAAGTGAGAAGGTTCCATGACGTAAGTTGCACGGCCGGAGCTCAAAGAACGCAGCTGTGTCGAGTAGCCAAACATTTCGCTGAGCGGAACTT
>JASHXO010000053.1 GCA_030043495.1 Candidatus Rhabdochlamydia sp. | reverse complement strand
GATAGGTTGCCGGTTGATTGAATAAAACAGCAAATGAAAATAGGCAGGATGCTGCTTTTGTAACGGCCACTTAATAGACATGAGAGTAGCAAAGACTGGGCCGTTATAAAACAGCGGAACTCAACTGAGCAAGCTTGCGAGCGAAGGCGAGAGTTTCCTTCAAGTTTCAAATATTTGTTCTAATTGTATGTGCCCTGCAGGGCATCTTCAAAGAGCTTGATAAAAATTAACCTATAACTTAACATATAAGTTTTATTATAACAATGGAATATATATGAGCAGTATATCAACTATTTCTTCATCTAATAATATACAATATTATGATTTCTCAAAATATCCCTTATCAGAGGATATTTGGGCAGTTATTTTTACACATCTTGATTCCTCGCAAGATGTAAGGGCACTCAGCCTCACAAATCGTAGCTTATTTCAAATTTTTTCCAAGCCTACTCTCAGTTTTTGGTATCAACTTTTAGAAAAACATTTTCCTGATCGAGTGGTAGAGAAAAACACAAAGCTATCAAGAGATGTTTATCAACGGTTTACGATCATCGAAAATGAATATGATAAAGGGGCAGTATCAGCTTCCGGCAATTTCAGGCTACGGAAGCTTTGGCACGTCCAGGGCCAAAAGTATTAAAAGACTTTTTTGAACTTGAAATTAGAATCAGTCGACTATTGACATATCGGATGGTGTGTCCTAAAGGCACACCGCCTGTGACCACCTTGCGCCTTATCTCGCTTCGCCAAATTCGCGTGCTATCGATTAGGAGGGAGCTTTGACGTAGCCGAAACCGCAAAAATTAAGTTTACAGAGCACTAGGTAGCTAATCGAGTTTAAACTTCGGCAAGATCAAGCGTATTTGAAGTTTCTTTGAGGGGGAGACTTTTTCCATCGGCGACTTTAGCAAAGATCGCTTTTTCAATTTCATCGACAAGCTTGGGACTTTTTTTCAACTCTTCACGAGCTGCTTCTCTACCTTGGCCAAGACGGTTACCAGCATAGCTGAACCAAGTGCCTTTCTTATCGACAATGGCAAGATCGGTTCCCAAATCGAGAATGGAGCCGATTCGGGAGATCCCTTCATTAAAGAGAATATCAAATTCAGCGGCTTGGAACGGAGGTGCCATTTTGTTCTTGACGACTTTGACCTTGACGCGGTTGCCGATATCGCTATTGTCTGGACCTTTGATGCTGCCGACACGGCGAATGTCCATTCGGATCGAAGCATAAAATTTGAGCGCTCGGCCACCCGTTGTAGTCTCAGGATTGCCGAACATCACGCCGATTTTTTCGCGGATCTGGTTGATGAAAATGGCGCACGTATTGCTTTTAGAAAGAGCTGCTGTCAATTTACGCAGGGCTTGCGACATCATACGCGCTTGTAGTCCCATGAAAGAGTCTCCGATTTCGCCTTCGAGTTCATTTTTTGGAACGAGCGCAGCGACCGAGTCGACGACAATCACATCTAACGCATTCGAACGCGCCAGCATTTCAGCAATGTTGAGCGCTTCTTCGCCAGAATCAGGTTGTGAGATCATCAGCTCATCTAAATTAACGCCGATCTTAGCTGCATAAGAAGGATCGAGAGCATGTTCAGCATCAATATAAGCGGCTATGCCGCCGTTTTTTTGCGCGTTGGCGACGATATGAGTCGCAAGCGTCGATTTGCCCGACGACTCCGGTCCAAAAATTTCAACGATACGACCTCGCGGTACGCCACCGATGCCAAGAGCGAGGTCTAGAACAATCGCTCCTGTTTTAATAACGCTCATCTCACGAGTAGCGGAATGTTTGCCAAGAGTCATAATCGAACCATCGCCAAATTGCTTTTCAATTTGTGAAATCGCTGCTTCTAATGCTTTTTTCTTTGCAGAATCATTGGATTGAGACATAGACGCCACCTTTGCTAGAGCTTTGTTTAATGCTATTGTAGTCGCTAGCAGCGTTATTTCTCAACGACACACTCCAAACTCGAATTAGACAAAAATCTCCATTCAATGTACTTCTATGGTTAGATTAAAAAAAATATTAAATCCTTTTGGAGTCGGAATGATTCTTGCCGGAGATATTGGTGGGACAAAGGTGAGGCTTGCCCTTTTTGGAGAGAAAGGCGCGGATTTTACTGATGAAGAAAAATTTGCAAGTAAGGAATTCCCCGATTTTGCTTCGCTGCTTAAGAGTTTTTTAGCTCAAAAGGGAGGAAAAAAAATCTCGTCTGCTTCATTCGGTGTCGCAGGTCCTGTGCATGATGGCGTCTGTCAAGCGACGAACTTGCCGTGGATGATTTCAGCTAAAATATTGACAAAGGAGTTGCAAATCCCAGAGGTGTATTTGATCAATGATTTGGAAGCGAATGCTTGGGGATTGCGCTGTCTTTCGGACGAGGAATTTTTTACGATCAATGCCGGCGAGCAAGCAAAAGGCAACCAGGCGCTGATCTCAGCAGGTACAGGATTGGGAGAGGCAGGACTGTATTGGGACGGCAAATCTTATCATCCCTTTGCTTGCGAAGGAGGACATTGCGATTTTGCTCCGACCGATGAAGAACAAATTGAGTTATTGCGATATCTCAAACTCCAATATAAACACACTTCTTATGAAAGGATTTTATCGGGGGCCGGCTTATATTTGCTTTACCGTTTTTTGATCGATACTAAACGCGAATCGGAGATTTTTTGCGTCAGTTCACTCTTTGGCCAGAAAGAACCTCAGCGCATCATTACAGAAAATGCGGCTAATGGCCAATGTCCGGCTTGTATTAGGGCCTGTCGCCTTTTTACTTCAATCTATGGCTCTGAAGCAGGAAATTTGGTGCTTAAATTTTTAGCAGTTGGAGGCCTCTTCATAGGCGGAGGAATTGTCCCACACCTTCTTGAATTTTTCAAAGAGGGAAAGTTTATTCAGTCATTCAGCGATAAAGGAAGATTTTCATCACTGCTGATGAAGATTCCCATAAAAATTGTTCTCAATGAAAAAACAGCTTTGATTGGAGCAGCTCGTTATGCACAAGAAAAGTGAAAGTTTGGCCGAGGAAGGTCGGCGTCTAAAACAAGAAAAGAAAGGGCCTGTTCCCGAATGGTATAAATGGGGTCCCTATGTTTCCGAGCGATCGTGGGGGACGGTGAGAGAAGATTACAGCGCTAATGGAGATGCCTGGAGTTATTTTCCTTTTGATATCGCTCATCAGAAAGCCTATCGCTGGGGAGAAGATGGAATTGCAGGATGGTGCGATCGTTATCAGATCTTAGTCTTTGCACCAGCTTTTTGGAATTGCCATGATCCAATTCTGAAAGAACGCTTGTTCGGTGTGAATGCGTGGGAGGGCAATCATGGAGAAGATGTGAAAGAA
>JASHXO010000052.1 GCA_030043495.1 Candidatus Rhabdochlamydia sp. | reverse complement strand
AAAAGAACTTGAAGATCATTATAAATATTTAAGCGAACTTACTTATACCTCGATTACAGAGAGTCAATTGGGTGCTATTTCAGAAGATTTTTTCTTCTCAAATTTATAAAGGCGATAATAGCAGGCGGAATTGATCGCCAACCAAACCGCTCCGACGACCGCAGCAGCGACAATTGACGCAGTTCCTCCGGAAAGGAAAAAGACAAGGGCAACGGAAATGACAGCGAGGACTGTCGAAGTAAAAATCCACAATTTGTCGTAACGGCCAGGATCTGTCGATTGGAATTCCTTGATCAATCCGTAGCCATCGACAAGAATCCATCCCAGGGATGTCGCAAATCCTAGCGCTGCAGAGACGATGATTCCCACAGGTCCTGTGAAGATAAAGGAGGCAATTGTAACAGCAAGACCCACAATAAGAAGCCCCATCCCTATTGAAGCCAGAATGATTTTTTCTTTGGACTTTTTCTGAACCGCTTCGATAACACTTGTCGCTTCACTGGGTCCTTTTTGACGGATTTGGGCAATGCAATCTTCGTCGGTCAAACGTTTTAAATAAGCTTCTTTTTTCAAAAGAAGCAGGCTCGCTTTTTCTTCAATTTTCGCTGACAGCTGCTCGGGGTTTAATCCTCTAAACTCTGGCTGAGCGAGGATGTCCTGTCGAATTTCCTCTTTTTCTTGAGAGGAAACCGCAGCAAGTTTTTTTAAGTACTCAAGAGCTCTTACTGGGCGCTCGATCTCTGGTAGATTGGGATTTTGCAAAATCGAGTCAAGTTCTTCACGGAATTGGCGTTGTTCATTGAGCCGAATGCCGATTCCAATTGCTGCTAAAATGGAGACCACGTTAAAGCACGCGCTGCCGATGCTTCCCAAAACGCCAGCCATCGTCGAGATCACTTTTGATGATGTGAATAAGGCAGCAATGGATAAAGCGCGCACGGGAATGAAGATTGCGCCCCCAGATGCCTGCGCCACCCCTCGCGCAATCTTGAGGTTTCCCAATGTTTTACCTACAGTATCAGATATTTTTTCCGCTGTTTTGATCTCTTGGATTGCACTTCTAACACTCAAACTTCCAGAGACAAGGCTGAATCCCGTGGTCAAACCTAATGCGGCAAGAGCGGCCGGATTCTCTGTTCCATAGACTTGATGATAGCTTGAAAAAGTTTGTCGTACATGTCCGGAAAAATCAGCGATAACTTCGGCACCGTTTAACACTAAAGGCCCGAGCAAAGCCTGATCAGCAACATCTCCTTTGACATCCCTTCTTTCTGAAGAAACTATTTGATTATTAAAAATTTCAGTTGTCTTTAGCGCAAGATTGCGTGGGACAGTAATCGTGTAATCTAATATCGTGCGAGAATAATTTTTACTTGTCGTTGATTGGGCAAAAAGATTATTTGATGTGTTGAGATGATTACTTGAAAGTGTAAAATTTGAAAAAGAATATATAGTATTTGCAATTGCCATAATTTTCTACCCCAGAAAAATTATATCAATGCAAATTAATAAACGGAATACGATGAATTATTATAATATCAAAATTAAAATAACAGTAATTGTATACCAAAAATGATTCAAAAGTTGGGAATTCTGACAAGACGGCTGCGCAAATTTTTTTTTGGAGTGAGCGACCATTGTGCAAACACAAGGTGCGAGTGAAGACAAAAAATGTGCTGCATAGCCAACGTAGCCAAAAACCAACTTTGGAATCATTTTTGATATAAATTAAGAAGCTTGAAATCTTTTAGTAAAAGATTTCAAGCTGCATCACTCTTGTGATAGAAAGCATTGCAAATACGTTGAATCAAAGGCGTGACCTTATTTCGAATTTCTTCTTGCGCTAGTGCTCTGTAAACTTAATTTTTGCGGTTTGTCCTGGATCACAGCTTCCACGACATGATTTAAATCACCCAAGCTTTCTTGACGTTTAACAACATACCAAACATCGTTTTTCAATTTTTCAAACAAATCGTCATCTAACATCAATTCACTGAATTTGCCCTCAAGATCTTGTAATTGTTTTTGTTTAACCCTATCGAATACAGATTGTAAATTTAAAGCGCGTTGACAATCGATTGCATTCTTGGTCTGCACCCATTTTTCCCAGAAAAATTTAACAGTCTTTTTCATTGCGCGTACCATCAATTGATGTTCTTTTTCATTAGAGAGCTGGTCGAGATAAATTTTATCACGAAGATAGTCATCTCCAAAACCACTGACAATATCCAAGTTTTGATATTTTTTTTGTTTAAATTGACATTCGCCTTTTGCGCTCAGTTCGCTGTATTTTTTACGGATGGCCAGACGATCTTCTTTGGACAGCTTTTTAAACATTGCGGTGACCTTTTCATCAATGTCCGCATCTTGCGCCATCGAATCGAGCAGCGCCTTGAACCTTTGCAGGTCAGGATGATCTTCAATCCAAGCTTTCTCCTTTTGCGTTAATTTATAATAAGCGACACCGCTAAGTCCAAGGCCGGTTCCGCCAATTCCACAGGCTAAAATCATCGGTAAAAGGGACAAGCCAAGCCCTAATGTAACTCCGATACTGACAGCAAGTGCAATGATAATCACAAGCGAGATCACAATAATGAAAGTCTTGTCGTAACGACCTGGGACCTTACCGCTTTTCCAGCCATCTAACAAGAAATATCCATCGGTCGCCAGCATTCCGACTACAAGGAGCAACGTAATCACAGTCATCGCAATTGCTCCAGCAGGACTCAAAGCCACAAAACCCAGGATTGAGGAAATAACCCCAAAAATTGCCACCACGATCAATGCAGAGTGGATCCATTTATTTTTTGTATTTTCAGAGACAACTTTTCCCTTGAGTTCAGTCAATTCCGTTTGTGCAGTTTCTTTTACAAGAGCATCACCATCGTATTTCAGTCGTTCGCTCAAACCTCTCTTGGCCGCTTTTTTAACAGCTTCGGTGCAATCATCGTTTGTCGCACGGGAAAATTTTGCCTCTTTTT
>JASHXO010000051.1 GCA_030043495.1 Candidatus Rhabdochlamydia sp. | reverse complement strand
AAAAGAAGAAAGAATAGAAGAAGGAAAACGAGCGATTGACTCCCTTCTTTCCTTGATCCTACGGCGTTGTGAAAAAGGAATTGGCGATCGCGATCCAAACCTCCGCATCAATTTTGGGTTTATTGAAGGAGAAGCGATCGAATTTGATTTAGGGTCCTATTATTCTGATCCTTCCCTAAATTCATCGATTAAAACTGGAAGAGAACTTTTCTTTTCTACTCTTGCATTGCAACAATGGCTTGAAAAACAGTCTCCAGAACTCTTGGACTACTTGTTAAAACAGATCGTCGATGTCGTTTCCATCAAAGATTCTTTCACAATTAATGAGGCTGCTGTCCCATGAAGGGGAATAATCCTATGATCCCTTTGGCAAGCGTCTGGACGGCCATACCTGCCAAAATAAGACCGGCAAGACGGTTGACGATATTAATTCCTCTGTATCCAAGCATCTTTTCAAAATGCGTGGAAAAATAAAGCGTCACGCCTAAGACAAAAGCGACGAGAATGGCGCAAAGCGACAATAGAAGCTGATTCAAAACTCCAGGATTATCATTTACAGAGACGATCACAGTGCTGATCGCTCCAGGGCCTGCCATAATCGGAATTGCCAAAGGAACGATCGCAATCGAATGCCTTTGTTGTTTAGATTCTTTTTGATCTTCTGTCGTTTGCTTCATGCGGCTCGTCTCAGCGTTAAGCATGGACAGTGCTAACATAAAAACGACAAAGCCCCCGGCAACTTGGAAAGCAGGGACGGTGATTCCTAAAAAATCCAAGACAGGGCCTCCGATCCATGTCATGGCAATCAAAATGATCCCGACCCCCATCCCCGCAATCATGCCAGTCCGTCTTTTTTCTTCATCGGAAAGACCATGCGTGAGCGTGAGCAGGGCTGGCAGTGCGGAAAAAGGGCTGCAAATGACAAGCAGAGAGATAAAGTAATAAACGAAATCTGTAAATTTCACAATCCGATCCTGACATTCTGCTATCTTAATTATTAAATGTGTTCAACAATAAATAAAAACGCAACTCCTATTTGTAATTAACAAATAAAAAAATTTTACAAACAAATCCTAACTCTTTATCGTTCAGTGATTTGATACTTGCTCAATACAATTTCTAAAAAAGAAAATTTAACTCAAATGCTCTTTCGAATTATCCACTAGCATGATATTCTCTTCAGAGAACGTCTCTTAGACAATTTAAATTCAGTCCTTTAGATGAACGAATTACTTTTTTTCATCCATGTCATTGTCGTGATGGGATTCGGTTTCGGCGCGCTGAAAATGGGAAAGGTAGCACTCACCACCTGGATCGCCTTGCAAGCAGTCTTAGCCAATCTGTTTGTGATCAAACAGATCTGTTTTTTTGGCTTTGACGTTACTTGCAGTGATGTCTTTGCCATCGGCAGTATTTTTGGTCTAAATCTATTACGCGAATACTTTGGCCTGGATGCAGCCAAAAAAGCCTTGTGGAGCTGCTTTTTTGCCATGATCTTTTTTGTTGCAATGGCACAAATTCATCTTTTTTACATTCCGAGTACGTTTGATACGACTCAAGCTGCTTTTGAGTCAATCTTGTCTTCTTCCCTCCGTTTGCTCGCCGCGTCCTTGGTCGTCTTCATTTTCGTCCAACAGATCGATTTACGGTTGTTTGGGATGCTCAAGAAAAAGTTCCATATCCTTCCTCTGAATTTTAGGAATGTCTTTTCCGTAAGTATTACCCAATTCCTCGACACATTTCTCTTTTCAGTTTTCGGACTGTGGGGCCTGGTGGCACACTTGTCGGATATTATCTTAATGAGTTTCCTGATCAAGCTTCTCGTGATTATTCTCATGAGCCCACTGATTCATTTTTCGAAACGATTCGTTCGCCAAGAAGCATTAAATAGCGGATCGACCAGATGACGACTACTGTAACTTCTCCATATCTACCCCCTTGCTTGCCAGAGTCTTTTGGAGGTTCGAGCTTTGAATTTGAGGTCTTCCATTGTTCTAAAAAGTCGCGGGCCCGTGTAGGTAGAATCAGGACTCTGCATGGGATTATCGATACGCCAAATTTTGTCGGCGTCGGTACCAATGGAACTCTTAAAGCATTAGACAACGCCACGGTCCAAGAGATTGGGCTGCAATTGATGTTCTGTAATACATACCATCTCATGCTGCAACCAGGGACGGACGTCATTCGCCAAGCGGGAGGGTTACATCGCTATATCCATCGTTCGATGCCGATCATCACTGACTCGGGAGGATTTCAAGTTTTCAGCTTAGCTTATGGGTCTATTGCCGATGAGTTAAAGAGCCGAGGCACAAAAAAACAAGATGGGCATGTCCTAAAAATCAATGAGGATGGCGTCCTGTTCCGCTCTTATCGAGACGGGGCCAAAGTCTTGCTCACCCCCGAGTCTTCAATTGCCGCACAAAAAGATCTCGGCGCTGACATCATTATTCCTTTTGACGAATTGCCGCCCTATCACATCGCTGACATCGATTTAAAAAAATCTTTAGAACGCACCCATCGGTGGGAAGAGCGTTCGCTTAAAGCCCATCTGGCTAATCCGCAAAATCAGGCGATGTACGCTGTAGTCCACGGCGGTGTTCATCATGAATTGAGAAAAATGAGTTGTGAATTTTTAACAGGACTTCCATTTGAAGGTTTTGCAATTGGCGGGAGTATGGGAAAGACCAAACAAGAAATGATCGAGATGCTCGCATTCACGACGCCTCTCCTACCCATCGAAAAGCCGACTCATTTACTCGGGATCGGAGATTTAATGTCGATCGAGTACTGTGTCCCCTTGGGAATAGATACATTTGACTCTTCCTATCCTACCCGCGCAGCACGCCATGGGATCCTGCTCACCAAAAAAGGCCCGGTTAAAATTACCAAAAACGATCATGCCAAGACTTTTGTCTCTCCTGAGGAGGACTGTTTATGCTCCACTTGCCGCCAGTTTTCTTTGGCTTACCTACACCATCTCTTCAAAGCCCGCGAGATGACCTGCATGACACTCGCCA
>JASHXO010000011.1 GCA_030043495.1 Candidatus Rhabdochlamydia sp. | reverse complement strand
TTCAAGGCGTCGCTCGTTTTTATCGCAACTAATACATCTCAGCCTTGGTATGAGAAATCATGCCTAAAGGCAATTCAAACTTACCGTTCTTATCCGACGATTGTCATCAGCGAATCCCTCGATAATGCTCAGATAGGCCCTCTGACAATTTTGAAAATGCCGCATGGAAAAAAACTGCCTTCGGAGGTGTTAGAAAGCGCTTATCGAAATGCGGGTCTTTATCTTCACCCTGCTTTCTGTGAGGTGCCCGGTCTCATCTATTTTGAAGCCGCACAATTTGGTCTTCCAATTATTGCTTCCGAGTGGGGCACGATCCAAGATACAGGCTTGAGTGGAATTGAATATCCTCTTCCTTTCGATGTTGCTTCTATCGAATCTCAGGTGAAAAAACTCTTCGGCAAGAAGCAAAATGCCGATCAACACGCAATTTTTTCTCGGACACCCTTCGTTTATGCAAAGGATGTTTTGCAACAAATCTTGCGTTCTTTGAATTATGTGCGCAGTGTCACGGGTTCAAAATCGACGTGAAGAGTGAATGAAGTGATTCCGTCTCCTGTCCCTTTCAATGAACGACTGACCCTCTCATACAATTTTTGAGCAAGGTCAGGCCCTTGGATTTCTATTATTCCATGGTTGGGGTCGAAGAAAAAGCCAAGTTGATCGTTGATTTTGACATATGCAGTTTGATGGCAGGGAAGTCCAACAGCATAAGCTCCGACAGGCATTGCTTGGAGCTGTCGAACGATATTAGCAGAGTTAGACCGCCATCGATCAGGAGTATGTTCAATCAATTTTCTACAAGAAGTTTCCACGGCTGATTGTGTGCCAATTTTCAGGTTTAAAAGCTCTCCGGTGCCTAAAGAAATACTTTGCAGAAGCGTCGGGTCCATGCCACCGCCATTTTTAAATTGCTCCCCTAAGGCTGCCATATGGGCTCTTGGGTCACTGAATTGATCTTTTGTTTTTAAATACAAATACAAAAACCAAAAACTCATGCCACGACAAATTCCCTGGTAATGGCCGAATTTGATTTTTTTGTAGAGAAAACAAAATGTCTGCTCTCTAATGCTTGTAGCAACGCGGCTTTCGGGGATCGAAGAGTGTTCATTGACGATTTTTCCTTCTCGATTGGGGTGATTCATTGAAGCAGTGATTTTTGCGACTTTGGTTGTCTCATTAGAGAAAGCATCAAAACCAATGATCAGATGAACAGACCAGTTTTTCATATCTTTAGCAAGATGTGAAGATCCGCAACAATCCAATCCTGCTGCTACAGCTTTAAGAAAAACAGCAAGGATCCACCGAAAAGGAGATGTCGCAATTTGGCAAACTTGCCATTTGCAATCCAAATTCGGGTCGAATGGGACAGGAATATCCGAATAGAGTTCGTCTTTCTTGCTTAACACTTCTTGAATTGCAAGAGACCTGTTAAAAAAACCTTGTAAATTCGCGTAATTTTGTAAAACAGATTCATTGAAGATTCTTGTTTCTGGCATAATTCTCGAAATAATTTAAAAAGTCGAATAATTATGCAGATTTCGCTTATTTGTTTCAACAACAAACATAAAATTTGCTTAACTTTGTAAGACCGGATACGTAAACAGAAGAAAATGAACGGCATTTAGACCAAAATGACACAAAATACTTGTTTCGATCGATTGCGTTACTTGATAGATGGTGCCGTAGATCAAACTGGCGACGAAGACAAGGCAGAGAAAAGAAAGGTCTGCTACCCAGATCAGATGTAAAAGTGTGAAAAAAATCGAAGTGACAAAGATACTGCCAAGTCCTGCAACTGGGGTTTTTCCGAACCAACGAAAGAGTTCTCGCTGAATGAATCCTCGGAAAAAAGCTTCTTCAGGAATAGAAACGAAAATGAGATTGTCAAGGAGCCACACAAAGATAATGATGGGAATTTTAGGATCCCATGTGACGAGATCGAAATAAAGCGAGATCGCCATCATGATTAAAATCCCAACAATACTCATCGGAATACTGATTTTTAAGATTCGAAGCAGTTCTGTTTTAGAAGTGATCAAAGGAATGGTGAATGCGAGAGCAAACAGTCCGATAAACGGTTTATCGAAATTAAACCATAAGTTATATGGGTAAGCGCCTGAACTGAGGCAAAGATTCGAAGCGATCTTCCAGTTATTGAAGCCCGGGAGAAGATGGAAGGCGAGAGCAAGCGAGACTCCAATCGCGACACAAATCAATAAAAACCAGACGCTTTTTGGAAGATCTTTTTTTAAGAAGAAGTGGCAAAAAAATAAAATCAAAATCGGGATCAATGATATCCAAGTGACAATTTTGGCTTGAAAGGCGAGGACGTAAGCAATCAACAAAAAAGATCCCCACATCCAAGCTGTCTTGCGTATCCAAAGGCTGATGAAGCTCATTGCAAAAGCAAAAAAACAGAGCGTTGCGATAGAATTGTGCCAAAAAAGGAAATGGGAAAATGAGCTTTCGGTCATGCTTTCTAATTTATTTTTTTCCAATATCTTAATCGAAAAGCAGGATTTTGAAAATGATTCGGAAAAAAAGAGATGAACTCGAGTGGCTCGAATTTGATCTTCTGGCCGGTATTCCAGGACTTGTGCATGGTATTTTTTTGCGCCATGGAGGTGTCAGTGAAGGGCCTTACCGCTCTTTAAACATTGGGGGTGGAACAGGCGATGATCCAAATAAGATTGCAGAAAATCGTCGGCGTATCTTCGAGGCATTGAGTGTGCCGCGATGGGCCGGAGGAAAACAAGTCCACGGAAACAATGTCGCTTTCGTTGAAGGCCCCAATCAAGAGATTGGAGAATGCGATGCTCTAGTCACGGATCGAAAAGAGATCGGGTTGATGATTAAACACGCTGATTGTCAGGCTGCAATTATCTATGACCCCGTTCATCGAGTGATCGCAAATGTACATTCAGGATGGCGCGGCAATGTAAAGAATATCTATGGCGTTACGGTACAGAAAATGATGAATATTTTTGGGTCGAAGCCTGAAAATCTTCTTGTGGGTGTTTCTCCAAGTCTTGGCCCGGATCGTGCGGAATTTATCAATTATCGAGTCGAGCTCCCCGAAGATTTTTGGAAATTTCAAGTGAGGCC
>JASHXO010000050.1 GCA_030043495.1 Candidatus Rhabdochlamydia sp. | reverse complement strand
CATCGAAAGGAACAGAAATCGCCCGAAAGACGCGATAAGACTCTATAAAATGAACCCAAAACTCAGGTTAATAGGAGGAGCAGCAATGACAGCTCCTGTGATAAGCACAACGGCATCAACGACACAAAACTCATCAAATCCCAATATTACTCCAGCATCACCTATTGGAGTGGGCTCCCAGCTGACAACGATTTCCTCTTCAAGCAATTCCAGCAATACGGATTATTGGCAAACTGTCAAATCAGGTCTGGATTCATTTGGCGATTTTATCCGCAACCTCGTCATCAAAGCGCTCGACGCCATTCGTTCAAGCGTAGGCTTTATTGCGGATTGGATCGCTGGCAAGCCCATGGAAACCCCTTCATCGGAAACAACAAATCCATCTCCATGGCAGCTACTGCCAGTATCTTCCTCGCAACCTTCTAATGTAGCCGATTCGCAAGACCCGTTTGCTGCTCTTCCGCTCGCCGATCTGGAAAGACAGAAAATTTACACGCTCGTCCACACGTTAGGGACTTCTCAAGGGATGACTGGATGGATGACGTTGTTGAGACAAAAAAGGACTTTGGAAGAGCTTGGACAGGAAATCAATCATGTTAATCCCTTGAAATTTATAGAATATCCTCTTAAGCATCCGACCCTGATAAAAGATTTGGACAGTTTGAGCCAAGGATCTTTTACATGGGGACCATTTGTCGCTGGATTTTCAGAAAAGATGGGCAGAGTAAGCGCTACTTTGGCTGGTTGCAAACCGGGATTTGCGCGATCACTTAATATTAATCTAGCGGATATCGACCCATTTTTCGCAAACTCAGATTGGGAAGGTCTCCTTAAGTTTTTGATCGATGTTAAAAATGGAAGAAAAAGCAGCACCTGGGTAGAGCCTGCTCCTCATGCATCCACAACTTCTACGGCGTCTCTTCCTCCCGAGATAACAACGGCAGGAGCTACAACCGCAGCGCCAACTACGGACGCCGCAACTAGTGCTCTGTAAACTTAATTTTTGCAGTTTGGGCTAACGTGAAAGCTCCCGCGGTTAAGCGATCGTAAAGCGCGCTGTATTAATTCAATACAGCTAGCTTTACGATCGCTTAACCCCGGGGCTTTGACGTAGCCGAAACCGCAAAAATTAAGTTTACAGAGCACTAGCACAATGGTAATTTTAATTACACCCTCTCCAGTTGTCCATCTCGCCAATCTACCGTTCGAAAGAGGAGATGAAGAGATCACTGCAGATCTCATGAACCGCTATTCGCAAAATAGCCGTTTATGGCTGACGTGGAATCGCAGTTGGTTAAATCTTCAATGGACTCATTTGGGAGTTCGCCATCCTTTGAAGCTGCTCGCTTATATGTATTCAAAACCTCCGTTGATGGCGCAAATGGACACTACCTTTGCATATTACGGGACAAAATCGATGTTCATGAGTGCATTGACTGGGCAACTTGCGCGAACCTCATTCGTGGAAGTGCGCCCTTATATCGGTGAATTTGCCCAAGTCTGCCATCTGGACCCAAATCACACTCGACAGCTCATTCAAAATGGCCAGTGGCATCAACTCGTTGAGCAGCTGCATCGCAGCTATTCAGCGCAAAGATCGTCATAAGTCCAAATAAGGTCCTTTATTGAAAATCCCTGTTTCGTTTAACTGAGCAAAAAACTCATTTTGAATGTAAGGGGTCATGTTATGAGCCTGGTCTCGTTAAAAAAGCAAAAGACGCTCTTCATGTTCGCTTGTGCATTATTCGCAACACTTGGCGGGATCTGCCATGCTGAAGAAGAGGCTCGGCAAGTCCCGACAGATTTTGTGCGCGATGTGATGCAGCCCATGGGGGTCCCAGTCGTATCTTCTTTTCATGCCATACGCGAAAGTTTTTTTCTCAACACCAAAGTCCATAATGCGCATGTGCTAGAAAAAATTGGGGATTTCTTTT
This sequence comes from Candidatus Rhabdochlamydia sp., assembly GCA_030043495.1. Lineage (GTDB taxonomy): Bacteria > Chlamydiota > Chlamydiia > Chlamydiales > Rhabdochlamydiaceae > CAJCIW01. The sequence goes on along the minus strand of JASHXO010000050.1, from coordinate 6,068 downwards.
TAACCCCATCGCAATATTTATTTGCCGGGAAGCAGATTGTCCTTAAAGACATAGAAAATGCTGAACTTGAAGTCGTACAAATCTTTCAATACGATAGCCTCCATTGGCTAAAGTCTCTCGTCAGCATTATTGCTCTTCCCTTCAGTGAAGCATTGGGAACCGCTTTCAAAGGGCTCGCCTATCTTTCACCCGAAGTGCGGGAGCGCCATGAAATGATTAAAAAGGCGATGAAAAAAACTCTGATCAAAACCAATCTGGAATACTATCGCCTAAAAGGAATAGAAAAATTCCACTGTGAGGAATTGATTCCTTGCCAAGGCCATAAACGTCCTTCAAGTTTAACCCAAAAGCAAAAAATCGAAATTCAAGCCCTCAAAGAAGTCATAAAACTTTTAGATGCACACGATCTCGTTTACTGGATTGATTGCGGCACCTGCCTGGGCGCTTACCGTTATGGCGGTATCATCCCTTGGGACTGGGACATTGATATTTCGATCTTTTTGGCTGACCACGATAATGTGAAAAAGGTTCTCTCCAATCTCGATCCTGAAAAATATCAAATTCAGGACTGGTCGAGCTACTCAAAACCAAAGACCTTTTTGAAACTCTATATTAAAGAGACCAAAAATTTCATCGATATCTATCATTATGAGATCGATGAAAAAGAGCGTAAAGTCCAGTACTTTTTCACTTATCTCGACAGTCCGTTCCCGCACAGCTGGAAAAAAGCGGAGCTGAAATGCATGAAACCCCTGAAGTACGAAGAAATGTTCCCGTTAAAGAAAGCGAAATTTGATCATTTGACTGTGTGGGCGCCGAACAACGTCGTCGCCTTTTTACAAAGCAAATATGGGGAAAATCTCGATCCGACAATGGTCTGGGATGAAGAGCTTCAAGATTATAAGAAAGTAGAAGACCATCCCTATTATCGAGATTGAGCATGTCCATTTTGAAAAATTATAAAGACCTCGCAGCGTTTTCCATTTCTCAAATTAGAAAACTGTTCGGAGGTAAAGCGTTGGGACTGTTCGAGGCCCATCAATTAGGGCTTGCTGTCCCCGAAGCTTATTTTTTAAGCACTGATCACTACGAAGTATTTACAACGCAGCACTCTCATCTCGAACATACCCAGTTCAAGATCAAAGCCCAGGAGTTTTTAAAAAAGCTGTTGATGCAGAAACTCGAAGAGCTGCCCGATGACCTCTACGCTGTCCGCTCTTCATCGCAATACGAAGACTCTTCCGCACACAGTTTTGCAGGCATTTTTGAAAGCAAGCTCGATGTTCCTAAAGCCAAGATCGTTGAAGCCATCGCTGAAGTTTGGGATTCCTGTTTTTCCTTGCGTGCCACGTCTTACCTTAAAGGTGAAACAGTCTTGCGCATGGGCGTCATCGTCCAACCCATGATCAAAACCAAATATGCAGGCGTATGCTTCTCGCGCCATCCCTCACCGTCCACTGTCTTCGAGAACCAGCATCTCGTCATCGAATTCGCCCCGACTTCCGGCGAGCAGATCGTCCAAGGAGAAATTACCCCTTTTCGCCTAGTGGGAAAGATCGATGACCTGTCGGCGATTTCTGATGCTCCTTGGATTAATCACCTTCTCAAATCCGTTTTATCGCTGAAAAACGCTTATCATCATGAAATCGATATTGAATTTGCCATCGACGAACAAGAACGGTTTTGGCTATTGCAGCAACGTCCCGTCAGTAAATTGATAGCTTCGCATGTTCTGGATTTAAAATACTATCAACGTAAATATAAGCGCTCGTTACTAAGTCTGGACATAGAACTGTTGATTGATGGATGTAGTCAATTTCTCGCGTCCTATCTCGAGGTCCCTTTTCAATTTGAGCGCTGGATGATCATGATCACGGGTGCTGACAATCAGCAGGAATTATGGGTCCACCAACTTATCGACGAAGCGACGATTTCTAAAATCACCTCAAAAGCAACTTCTGAAGAGGGGTATCTAGATAGAATCGAGGAACGCTATCTCGAAATCCATCAAAAAATCCTCAATTTTTCCTACGATTCTTTTCTCAATGATATGGTCCCTCTCTCTCGCCGCTTTTTTCAATGGACAGAGTTTCTTATTCCCCTTTGGGCCCACTATTACGCCCCGATGTTCATGATCGAGTCACTGCACCGCATTCTCCTCGATGAAATGAGCAAAATCGATCCCGTTTACGCTGATGCCGATTTGTTCCAGATGGGAACGTTTGGGATCTCAGGTTTGGCCGACGTTCTGTATGACAAATTGGCAGCGCTCAAAAATAAAATGGGCGCCATTCCCGCTTCTTTTTCCGAGCTATCTTCTCTGCATCAGCAAAAATTAAGCGAGATCGCCGACCGATATGGCTTTTTGAAATGCCACCAAATCTTTGAAAAAGGATATACCGCAGAAGAGATCTTCACGATGTTGCGCGAGCTGCCGGGCAGTGAGAAAAAAGAAGACGATACGCAATACCGCAAACTCTGTCAAAAATACCTTTTGTCTGACCATCAACGACATCTCTTTGAAAATTTCCACCGCTGGATGCGCTTCCGCAATCAGGAAATGGAATTTGTGATCTCGGCCATTGTCCGCTCACGGCCGCTGCTCGATGAAATCTGTTCCCATCTTTCGATCACCATTGAGCAATTTTGGAATTCTTCTAAAGAGCGCATTGCCAAATCGCTCAAAACGCACAATTCTTCTATTGCCACATCGCTTTCTAACCAGAATTTAACGATTTATCGCAGCTATGGAAAAACTCGTCTGGTCAATGATGTTAAAATCCAAGTCCCTACCGTCGAATCAGGCAAGGGGCTGAAAGGGAAAACTGTCTACGGTCAAGGGCAACTCACTGCCAAAGTGAAAATTGCCTTCAAGCCACAAGAAATAGAAAAGTTAAAGCTTTCCCCATCGAAGGAGCCCTTAGTTCTCGTCACAGGAATGACTACTCCCGATTTCATTCCTTATCTCCAAAAATGTTTTGCAGCACTCATCACTGACGAAGGCGGCATCCTGTGTCATGCGGCCATTGTAGCCCGCGAGATCCAAATCCCTTGCATCGTTGGCACAGGGATCGCCACAGAAAAATTTAAAGATGGTATGCAGTTAAAAATCGACTTCGACCACGGCGAAATCGAAGAAGTGGAATAAGAAAAGAAAAATTTCCTTCTGGATGATAAAGAGAACGTCTCTTAATGAATCACAAAAAGTTTAGGTTTTATTCCACTAGAATTTGTTATTTTTTTTACAAAGCTTTGCAAATGACTTGAAATCGCTTGTTCAATTTCTTTTGAATTTTTGATATCAGTGAAAACTAAAATATGAGACATAATCGGCATTGCTCCTTTGTAAGGAGTTCCATTTCTTTTAATTTTATCAGAACTACTTATGTAAGTTGGTGGGTGCAAAATAAAATCTTCATGCGTTAGCCCTGAGTGGAAAAGGTGAAAAAATACGGAAAATTGCATGAAGAGGCAATAGGCAATATGCTTTTTGTCTTCACGTCGCTATAATCGAAATTGGTCAATCTTATTCTAAGAGGAGGGATTATGACAATTGATGAAAAAGCTATGCAGTTTTTGGAAGAACATATTCCCGAGCAAGCAACAATGGCTCTTAAACAAGCCTACTGGCACGCCCTAGCCTCGGGGAGCAGTGTCTTGGTGTGCGAGGATGGAGAATTGGTCGAAAAACATCCAGATGGAACACAGAAAATATTGAAAAAGATTCCACCTCCAACAAAAACAGTTTCAGGCAAGCGATGGGAAATCTGTTGAGTAAAAATGCTCCTCGTGTGCGAATGTTTGCTGGTCCCAATGGATCAGGTAAGAGCACAATCAAATCTGTAATCAGTCCAGGACTTCTTGGGGTGTATGTAAATCCTGATGACATTGAAGACGAGATGAAAAAAAAGGGTTTTATAGATCTTGCTTATTATGAGATTCAGACGACTGCTGATGAAATTTTAGGTTTTTTCAAAAAATCGCCTCTATTAGAAAAAGTCGATATGCTAGATACAGCAGAAGCGATTCGATTTAGTGATCATAAACTCAATTTTCGTGATGTTGAGATTACCACATACTTTGCATCAGTTGCGGCAGACTTCATTCGTTCGAGGCTCTTGGATGCAGGGAAGTCCTTCACTTTCGAGACTGTGATGTCTCATCCTGATAAAGTTGAGGTGCTGCGCAAAGCCCAATCAAAAGGTTATCGTACTTATCTTTACTATATTGCTACCGAAGATCCCGATATCAATATATCGCGTGTGAAGTACCGGATCAGTGCAGGTGGCCATTCTGTCCCAAAAGACAAGATTATAGAACGCTATAAGCGTTCGCTAGATTTGTTGGTGCAAGCTGTTCAAGTCTCCAGCCGGGCCTATATTTTTGACAATTCGCATCAAGAGCCCCTCCTGATTGCGGAGATTACTAATGGTCGAATTCTTGAAATGAAAACAGATCAGATGCCAGGTTGGTTCAAAAGGGCGTTGGGAAACAAATTTCTCGCGAGTTAAGTCTAATTGCAACTGAAACTTAATCTAAGAGTGTGTCTACGAAAAATTGTTGCTTACTTTTTGATGCATCTTTTTGCAGTAGATCCCAGTATCAATTTAAGTCAAATTGTTCCTGCCTAAGAATAAAGGGGCAAGGTCATACATAATGAAGATCGTCATAAGATTCTTTCTCGGTGGATTTTCACTTTGCATTTTTTTTCAAAATTGCTAATTTGGAAAAAATTTTTCCCTTTGGGAGGATTCTATGAAAGCATATTTCACTGTCTCATGTCTGTTCGCAATAAGCACAATCTTTGCTAACCCTGTACAACAAGCAGAGGCTTATCTCATCGAAGACGAAACTGCTCCACTTTTTCAACGTTACCTTACAAAATGTCGTAAGAATAACATGGCAAATCAACCTGTTTATTTGCGGAATGGTTACCGAGAAAAGAATCCTTGTTTCAGTGATACGATCATCCTCAATCTCGATCTCCCACCCACGATGCAGATCAATGATGTTGCTGAGCGTATTTTATATGGAGATGCCGATGTCGTGCACTTGAGAAATATTTCTACAAACAGTGCCCCGCATTTATATGAATTGCTGAAGCAAGATTATACTCATTTTATCCATATTCCATGTCAAGAGAAAGGGTTGTTCGTTGCTAGCAAATATCCTCTCAAGCAAGCCGAGGTTATACGAACTGAACAGGAAAATGCTTATTATAAAGATATATTAAAGTTCACGATTCACGAAGATAACATTTGCACTGCTTGTATTGATACAAATGATTTATCGATTCAAGTTAATTCAAGTGGTAATGATAATAATACAATGACTCCAATTCTTTTAGTCGACGTACCCGGTACTCTGACTGTCATCAAACAACAATTCTCTCCATTTCAGTCAGCAGAAAGAGTAGACCAACTTGCTACTGAAATGTTTGAAATTCTACCTGTTAATAGAGGGAGAGAGGACAATGATGATAGAGGTGGAGCTTATGGTGGAGGCAGAGTTGATATAGAATTTGGCCCAGGTGGACCTGAGTGGAGTGCTTCCGCATTTGGAGGATATGAGGACGATCGAGGCAACTACGCAGAAGTAGAAGTCAGAAGAAATGAAAGTGGAACAACCTCTGTCGGCGCTGAAGCAGGACATGATAAAGACAAATAAACGGTCCTTACGGACTTTTATAGTGGCCTTGTGCATTTGTACACTGGCTAGTTTTTGTTTGCTCCGAAAGCCTTATTATAGAAACCCTCTAGAAGTGCCGGGTTTTTTCAATGAGAAAAGCCATTTTGTTCCTTTAAAAATCAGTGGTTTTTCCCGTTGTAATAGTCCACAAATAGATGTTGAGATTGAAAATCATATTATCTCATCAGAAATCGATTTAGGTTGGAGAGGAGGGATTGCTCTTCCTCCCGCAATTTTACATAATCTCTGCAACAAGACGTATATTGCTCGTTCCTCATCTTGTGGTCTGAAAGGCATAATATATGAATCTGATGTTTATGAGCTGCCTCAAATACATATTGGAAAAATGAAAATTTTTCCAATGAAAGTCAAGGAGGAAA
>JASHXO010000049.1 GCA_030043495.1 Candidatus Rhabdochlamydia sp. | reverse complement strand
CGGTTTGTCGCAGAATTTCTGCAAATAGGCGGCGTTGGGACATTGTTGATCGACTTGTTGACTAGAGAGGAAGGCGAAGAGGATGAGTTCACTGCAGCCTTGCGTTTTGATATTGATCTTTTGACGGACAGGCTGTGTTTGGTCACGGAGTGGCTGCAAAAATCAAAAGAAGCCGAACATTTGGCCATAGGCTATTTTGGAGCGAGTACAGGCGCGGCTGCTGCGCTGTGTGCAGCAGCAAAAATCAAGAAAGGAATTGCCGCTGTCGTCTCGAGAGGAGGCAGGCCTGATCTTGCGCGACGAGCCTTGCCTAAGGTCAAGGTTCCAACTTTACTGATTATTGGCGGCCAAGACGTGCCAGTCATTGCCATGAATGAAGAAGCTTATGCTTTGCTCGACTGTGAAAAAGAGATGGTCATTGTGCCTCGGGCTACGCATTTGTTTGAAGAACCCGGAGCTTTGGAAGAGGTGGCCAGACTTGCTTTGGAGTGGTTTTTATCGTTTTTTAAACAATTTAAATATAAATGTTTTTTTAAAAATTAATAACAGGATTTTTTTTTAAGTTTTGATAGACTCATCGCCAAAGTTTTTAGGAAATTGGATGATCCAAGGGCGATGTATCGATCATATCCATGAATGGCGGCATTGGGGTTTTGATTGGCAGGAACCTAAATTGGGCCGCTTATCTTATATCGAGCGTAGAATTCATGATTTTCTGACTAATAAGGAAGTCGCATCCGAACGGACTTGGCTAGTTGAGTCTATTGGTAAAGAACGGTTAACCCAAGTCGTCAACAGAGTTTTACGTCCAAATCAGCCGAATACGGCATTAGAAACCCTTGAATTAACTCAAGGGAAGCTTTCCTATCTCCTTGAACAATTAAAAGAAGGCGCAACAAGTTGCAATGTGAGATCAGCTTTTGATGAATTGCCCAAAGATGTTCAGCATTTATTCTATTGGGCAGTCTGGGTTCATCATGGGGCAGAAGATAAACTGGGTGAAAACAAGCTTAAAGAACGACTTTCCCTTCTTTGTGAAATCCAAGCCCCTCTTCTTCATCTCAATGGAAAGACGCTTTGTGAACAGATGATTCATCGTTATGAAATGCGCTCTGTTTTAGAAAAACAGAGGAACACAGTCCAACTTTTACAAAAAATTTCTGAAAAGATCTATTTGACCTCTGTTCAAAATCAAGAGTTTCAATCCCTACTCGTTCAACTTCCAGTCAAACTGCAATGGCAGCTCCATGAAGATGTCTATGTCTTTTCTCCTCACCGCATCAGTGTGCCAAAATGGGGAGAAAAAGAAATCTGCAGAAATCCCAAAAGTCTTATTTTCTTGCGCAATCCTAGTAAAATCGGAGCCAATTTGCTCGAGCAACATTTGCAAGAACAAATCGCATTGCTGCATGGGTTTGAAAAGATGGGAGAAATCGAGGATTTCGATCGCTTGACTTTACTGTATGGAATGCTCAACCGAACCCAGTGGCATGCAGTGCTGGGCGGGGTTTCTGCAAGAGTTCGTGAATGGATCAGAGTGGTCGAGAACACAGCGCTAAAAAAGGGAAAGATCCGTTCAGATACGCGGCATCTCTATCAGTGGAGAGGAGCGCATCCCAAACTCGATGGAACGCAATTTCAAGTCTTTGCCCCTCACGCACGTCAAGTCAAATTGATCCTAACGGCTTATGGAGGAGAAGAACATTGTATCTCCATGCAGCGTGGAAATTTCGGCCTCTTTGAAACTTTTACTCATCATGCTCATCCTGGCAGGACGTATCGCTTTCTCATCGAAGATTGTCACGGTTGTTGGAGTTATCGTACAGATCCGTTCAGTTTTTCTGTGAAGGACACAGAATCTGCCCTGGAATCGGCTGTCACAGATATTGAAGCGTTCTCCTGGGGTGATCGAGAGTGGATGGAACAACGACCGCACAGTGACCCTTGCAAAAAACCCCTTTCGATTTATGAAATTCATGCCGATTCATGGAAAAAAGATAATGGCAGGTCTCTATCTTTTCATCGGCTGGCTTGGGCCATCGTTGAATATCAAAAAAAAGTCCCCTTCACGCATGTTCAGATTTATGGGGTGCTCGATAATAGGAACGACTATTCTTGGGGATATCAGACCGATCATTTTTTTGCTCCCAATCGTAGACTTGGCAATGCAGATGATTTTAAGTTTCTCGTCGATCTGTGCCATCAGCATGGGATCGGCGTGATCATCGATTGGATTCCCGCCCATTACAAACATGAGCACGACGGAGATCGGTCTCAATCGCTTCACGATTATGATGGCACAAATCTTTTTGGTTCTGAGCCCTCATACTGGGGAACGATATATTTTGACTTTAATAAAGAGGAGACGCGACGGCTTTTGCTCGCTAGCGCTTTGTATTGGATCGAGCAAATGCATGTCGATGGTTTGCGTATCGATGCTGTGGGACCGATGGTTTGTCGGTATGGAGTAAAACAATGGGCCGCGATCGACTTTCTTAAAGAGCTCAATCATATTGTGCATGAACAATATCCTGGCATTTTAACAATCGCAGAAGAAACAGATGGATTT
>JASHXO010000048.1 GCA_030043495.1 Candidatus Rhabdochlamydia sp. | reverse complement strand
TCAAAGAATTGAGTGTTCAAGAAGATTTCCCAACTATTCCTTTTGAATACACATCTTATGGAATCACTTTATCGGTTAACACTGACATAGGAGTAAAAAAAATTTTTCTAGACACAGGATGCACTATAAATGCTATTAGAGCCACTCAATGTCGAAATCAAAAATGCCAAGTCGGCCGAAATGGTTTGCCTTATTTTGTGAGTTCGCAATGCGTCATAGGAAACAAAAACTATGGTGAAATCCGATTTTATTCTTTGGATATGGCAATAGGAATGGATGAATTTGATGGAGTTTTAGGCATGGATTTTATGCGTCATCATACATTTTATATCGATTTTCGAAAAAAAATTCTCTACATTGAATAGTAAACAGAATATCAAGTCCTATATGTTGGGTATTTTCTTCATAATTCATCTGTTCATTTTCATCTGACCAAGCGAGAAAATTTCCACTTATCGGGGCACTGGATAAGACGGTCAGAGCAAGCGCTTTTTTCCATGCAGTCATGGGAACAGCCTTCTTATTCGAAAATCTTAAAATATTTTATATAAATTTTTTAAGAAATAGCTTAAAAGACGGATTTTAAGGGAAATCTTTAGTCAAGTCTTCGAGCATCCGCTTTTCAAAAATCAACAGTAAGCGGGCGATCTCAGGATCAGAATCGTGAAAAGCCCGTTCGTGAGAGGTCTTCAAGCGTTTTTTCTTCATTTTCTTTTTAGAGAGAAACTTCAGGAATTCATCGATAGTCATCGTCTTTGCTCGATGCTGATGGCTGCGCCCTGAAAGTTCGCGATCGTTTGTGACGACAGTGAGCCGGTCGGGCGATCGCGAAAGAGTGATCTCTTCATAAATATATTCATCAGCAGTTTGGCTTTTGGAAGTATAGACAATTTCAATGGCACCATAATGTCCTCTTGTCGGCAAAGGAAGATATTCTTCTGCCCCATCAAAGATAAGAGTGACATGGAGATTGAGCTCGGCAACGACTGCATTGAGCTCTTCGATAAGGGATTGGCGACTTTTTTCTAGTGAACCGCGTTTTTTTAAAGTTCGGAAGAGGAGATTATAAGCATCAACTAGGTAATGCATCGGCATTGTCTTGCAGAATGGCTTCTAGCACGGGAAGAATTTTATCAAGAGCTTTACGTCGATGAGAGATTCGATTTTTAGTTTCTTCTTCAAGTTCAGCGAATGTTTTTCCATATTCGTATTTAACAAAGATCGCGTCATACCCAAAACCGAGGCTGCCGCGTTCTTGCTCTGTAATCATGCCTTCGGAGACGCCCTTGGCAGTTTTTTTGAGACCTTCGGGCGATGCCAGGGCAATCCAACATTCAAAATATCCTTGCCGAGAAGGTTCTTGAATATGCTGCATTTCGGCAAGAAGCTTTTGACGGTTTTCTTTGTCTGTCGCATTTTCTCCTGCATAACGGCGAGAATACACACCTGGGGCGCCTTTCAGGGCAGGGACGACAAGACCCGAATCATCAGCAATGACCCAGCGCTTCAAATGTTGGGCAGCGTGTGTCGCTTTTAAAATTGCATTTTCTTCAAACGAGTTACTCGCCTCAGGAACTGGGACGTACTGTGGAAAATCGTTCAGGCTTAAAAGATCAAACGCGCTGATCTTTTTTAAGATAGAACGAAATTCTCTGATTTTGTGGATGTTGCGGCTTGCAATGATGAGTTCCATTGAACCTATCCCATGAGGTTGGTGATTTAACAGTGAAAATAGCTGAAACGAATAAATATTGTAACTGTCATATACAACTTTTTCGTTCCGTGGCCGATTAAATCACAACTTAAAGATAACTGCGGATGGAATTAATCGTCAGCTCGTCTCCTTGCACAACAAATTTATCTCCGACCGACTTTCCACTTAAAGATTGAGCGAGTTTAGATTGGAATGAAAGGACGTTCTTTTCAGGATCAGCATCCCAAGGGCCAAGAAGAGTATAGGTGATCTTCTGTCCTTTCTTATTCGTGCATTCGACGATGACGCCAACGCCAATTTCGTCTGTAGAAATGTCATCTTTGGTGATGACGCGCGCGCGATTGAGTTGATCGGAAAGGAATTTGAGCTCGGATTGCAAGCGGTCGCGTTTTTCCAGAGCTGCTTTAAATTCAGCATTTTCTCGCAAGTCGCCATGAGCGCGAGCAATCTCAATTTCTTTCGCATTTTCCACTGTTTCGATGGTGGCGATCTGTTGGATCCGCTGCTGCAGCTTTTGATAACCTTCAGGGGTTGTCCAAATAGCTTGCGCTTCTTGAGCGGCAGATGGTTCTAATTTTTTGCGGGACTTAGCAAGAGAAGGATGGGCAACTTCAGCAAGGGAATGGAAGATTTTTTGGTCGTGGTCGCTCAATGAGTGACATTTCGAAGCAAGCAGCAAGAACTCTTTAACATCTTCTGCAGAGGATTCTTGCATCATTTGTCGAACAATCGCAAAACGGCCTCCCGAAAGAAGGGCATGGATTTTTTTGACCATTTCACGCTGTTCAGGATTATTTTCAATGTGACTCAAAAGAATGAGGAGGCCTTCGAAAAAGCGTGTCTTTCCTTGTTTGTCGCTAAATGGGATCCCATTTTGAGTTTGGAGCTTTTGAAAATACCACATGAAGGCTTCAGGATAACGAGCGGGATTCGTGTAAAGGTCCTGAAATTTTTGTTTCAGTTCAGTATTGGCTCCAACAGAGGTCAATTCGGAAAGAATATAATCTCTGAGCGGAGCTTGATCGACCTTGAACAATAAATCGAGAAAGCTTTCTTTCCAATCCGCACGATATTTTCGCGCTTCCATCAGTATACGTTTTTTGAAACTCAAAACTTCGACATTATTGATGAGCTGTTCGACGGTCTCGAAGCGTTTAATGATTTCGCCAATAGCAGGATATTCTTTAGCATTGCTGAGGTCTTGCAGGAAGAAATGGATTTGGAGTTCCTGGGGAGCGCTGATTTCTTTAAAAGAGAGCATCTCCGTCAATTTTGCGATCAATATCGCTTTGAACTCATTGTTCTTAAGCGTTTCCGGAAAATCTCTCAAGAATGTGTAGACCATTTGAATGAGCGTATTGGCATCCGGTTTATTTTCTAGAACTTTCTGCAGGCGCTCTTCGTGTGTCACTTCGCTCTTAAGAAGGCGGAACGGCTCTCGAATATCATCTGGGGTTGCGATCATGGTGTCTTTTTTCACTTTGGCCCTTGCTGTTTGCCACCAGCGCGTCCATTCTTTGATGGGAATGACGAGATCGCAGAGTTCATCTTTAATTTCAGCGGCTGTTTTAGGTCCGAGGTCGCGGAGCAACATGCGGATGACCTCGACAGGATTTTCCTTGGCTTTCTTTTCGAGAAGGTCAGGATTGCCAAATCTTAGCGCGAGGAAATGATCATCGGGAATAGGGATTAAAGTTTTGAAGGCGGTTGCGAAAGAAAGTTCCTTCTTTCCAGGAACGTAATCGAACTCCAAACTCAGCTGTTCGCGGACGACAGAAACATCGACAATTTCGCCGACTCCCCATCCGCCAGTATGGAACACGAATTTTCCTTTTTCCATATGCGAAAGGAGTTCATAGTTGCTGATCACTCCTTGAAACTTGTCTTTGCTGCGCAATCCGATCAAACGAATTTTATCGTTGAAATATTTTTGGTCGCCATAACGCTTCTTCAAGTAACTGTAGGCAAGTTCAGCGAGATGTTCGCTATTGCTGGTTTGGATATCAAAAATGAGCTTGATGGCCTCATGCGATAATGGATCTTCGGGAAGTTTTTGCCACAGTGGGAGAATTCTATCTACATGGCGTCCAAATGGCTCTGTAATATCAGACGATTTAACGGCGCGGAGGATATCGCAGAGCTCTTCAGCTTCCACTTCATCTCCCGAACAATATTCTTCCCAAAGTTTTAAGGAGGAGGGATAATCGTGATTAGCGATGTGAGTCTGAAAGTCCTTTAGATAACCCATGGATGTTCCTTGCTGTAAATGAGTGTGAAATGCAGGCATATTCTTCCCTTATCGCATCGACAGAAAATGGACTCGATAGAAATTAAAATTATCTTAACAATTTTTAAAAAGACCGTTTTATCAGCCTTAAGTCTCGATTTTCTCAAAAAACAGATCGATGCCTTCTAGTATTTGCTGAGTATAGGTTGATCTATAATTATCTTCAATTAAAACTCTAACTGTTAGAGCATAGTGTTCACAACTTTTAGTTGACAAGTTTGCATGTATTGAGTCCCACATAACAAATGTTATTTTTAATGCTTTTAGCCCTGCGAGAAAGGTTCGTTTCCTTGCCAAAAACAAACTTTCTCTTTAACTTGCTCCCTTGCTTCGATTTCAAGATCGCTAATTTCGAGATAAAGAGAATTTTTAACACTGCTTCTCTTCATTTCAGACGCTTAGAGTGTGTTGGTGAATTTTTTCTTAGTTTTCATTCTTCTCTTTTTATCAAGCTTTGTCGGGATTTTAGCCTTCGATCCATTTCCCGATGGCAAAGCTCTCTTTGAACCGGAAGAGACCACTCTCTTTCGCGACTTAGAGCTCGTAAAGAAAATCGATATCGAAATTTCAGATGAGCTGTCTGCCTTCTACAATTACTCCATGATCGTGGGATATTTTAATATGCCGTCCGCACGTATGACAAGAACAGGAGTCTTAGGCATAGGCGCTGCTGTCGTAAAGCCCTACAATATTTATGGCGCCAACTTTCAAATGTTCGATCGTCTGGAATTCGCTTTGAATTATCGGGTGTATCGAGGAATGGTCGAACATAACTTTGGTCATGAAGGATTTGGTGATGATGCCGAGCGGATCGGAAACGTCAAATTAGGTATTTTGACACTGCAAGACGGTTTTCCCAGCTTGCCGCAAATTTCTATCGGAGTGGAAGATTTTATTGGGACGAAAAGATTCAACTCCAAATATGTTGTGGGAACAAAGCAGTTCCTCGACTGGAATCTTGACTGCTCGCTAGGTTGGGGAAAAGGAAGAATAAAAGGTTTTTTTGGCGGCGTTGCCTGGAGTCCATTTCGTAAATGGCATGTTCCTGTTTTAAAAGATATCTCTTTTCTCGCGGAGTGGGATGCAATCAATTATAAAAAACATCCTCATGAACACCCTTCCGGGAGAAAAGTAAAATCGCGGGTCAATGGCGGGATTTCTTTTCTTGGTGGGGACACGCTCCAACTTTCCGTAAGTTCCGTCCGCGGGACCGAGATCGCTGCTTCGGGATCATTGAGATATCCCATTGGAACGACAAATGGATTTTTTCCAAAGGTTGACGACCCCATCCCTTATCAGTCTCCGATCGATACCGAGCCCTTAGGAATTGTGCGAAACGAGCAAGATTTTTCTCAAGAGCTCGCTTATGCACTGAGCGACCAGGGACTCGATTTGTATTCCGCTTTTTTAGAATACGATGAGATGGGTCAAAAAGAACTTTGGTTAAAAATCGTTAATAACCGTTATCGCGAAGAGCGCGTCGTCCGCGATCGGGTCCAACATGTCCTCGCCGCGCTCACTCCTTCTGATGTGAAAACAGTCATTGTCATCATTGAGGCCGATGCTCTTCCATGCCAAGCTTATCGCTATCGCAACGAAGATCTCAAACGATGGCGGGCAGGACAGATCAGCGATTTCGAGTTGGAAACAGTTTCTCCTATGCGGGAAGCTCCTTCCATGCCAAGCGAATATGACGCTGCTAAAATCTTCCAAAGGCACAAACGGATCTGGACATTTACAATCCGTCCGCGCTTGTTAACATTTTTTGGCAGCACTTCTGGAAAATTTAAATATAACGTCAGCGCGGTTACTTCTCCAGAAGGGTATATTTTAGACCAAGTGTACTACAAATTCCAGATCAGTTACGCCATCAAATCGAGTATGCAAGGACTAGGTGGCCCCGATCGCGCCAATCCTTCTCGATTGCTGATCGTGCGCACAGATTCATTAAAATATTTTCAAACCAACACATTTTCGATGGAACAAGCTTATTTCCAAAAAGGATGGAATTTTGGGAAAGGATGGTTCTATCGGCTTGCTTTGGGTTATTTTGAAGCAGCCTACGGTGGTGCAGCCACAGAGTTGCTCTACTATCCCGTCAATTCCAATTGGGCAATCGGCGCGGAATTCGCTGCCGTCCCAAAACGGCACTACCATGGCATCGAGTTTAGAAGGACAACGTTTCAATTAAGGGGAGACCGCTATATTAAGGTGCCGTTTATCGGCATCCAATATTTTTTAGACTTTTACTACGATTACAAACCTTTGAACATGGACTTGCTTTTGAGTGCTGGTCAATTTCTCGCCAAAGACAAAGGCGTCCGGATCGATATTGGCCGTTATTTCAAAAGCGGCATGCGTTTTTCGCTTTGGTGCACGTTCACTAACGGACACGATCGTGTCAATGGCCACACCTATTTTGACAAGGGTTTCGCTTTTATTATCCCCCTCGATATATTCTTAAAACAAAGCAGCCGCAATTACATCGGTTACGCGATGGCAGCCTGGCTAAGAGATGTCGGAGCCCGTGCCGAAACGGGCAAGAAACTTTATTGGACCTTGGAAGAGGAGAGGTATAATTATTAATCAAATATTTTCCCTTGATT
>JASHXO010000047.1 GCA_030043495.1 Candidatus Rhabdochlamydia sp. | reverse complement strand
GCAATGTAAAGGGTTAGAGCATCATGATAACTTTTCAAGGAAGTCTTTTTAACTTCTGAGCGCCATTGCTTACAGCCGATGTGGGTCTCAAAATCGATAAGAGTATCGTCGATATCGATGAAAATGAGAGCTCTAGGACTATCTACCGATTTGATCACTTGTGCCAATGTATCTACTTCAATGAGTTCTCCTGCTTTTGGAGAAGTGGCAAATGATTCAAACGCAATAGGCATGTTTTCGTTAGCAACGAGTAAATTGACCGCTGACAAGGCAAGCAATAATACACTCAGCATGCTCATCATATTAAACCTATTTGTTGTCACTTTTTATCTTTGATTCCCCCAACCTCGCAAAAATTGACCGAAATCCAAAGAATTTTTTGAGTAGATTTTGTGAGGTTTTATCTATGAGATTTGGAGGAATAGCAGCAGTCGGACTTGAACCAACGACCCACGGATTATGATGGAGGGAATTTTCCCTATTAACCAGTCCCATCCAATCTTTATTGGCATTAGTGTAAAGGAGTTGGATGATGGATGCAACGGGATTCTGTTGAGAATTGCCCTTTATACTTGAGTCCAAACTCAGTTTGATTTCTAAGTTCTTCTCTTGTGATATCTCCCGTTGAAATATGGTCATATCCTTCGGGTTTAATTGTTTGGGCAAGGTTCCCTTGCCCGCGCCTGGGCAACCTAAAAGCACATAAACAGATGGATGAACTGCTGCAGCGGTACTCATATCGCTTCCTTGGGTTGAAGTTCTGTATCGCTTTCTTTCCAATATTTAGGCGATAACAATGCTCCTATCGCATTTGCGCCTTGTGTTCCCACGTAATGAACTTGTTTAATGTCTAAAGCCTCCATGATCCCATAGGTTAAAATAAGATTTGAAACGACATAAGCTGAGGCTTCCTTTTTTTCGATTATCCTCTTTTTGCGTTGAAGTGAATATCCTTTTCGTAACTCCATTTTGAAAGGAAAAATCACTTCCAATGCGCCTTGCTGATCCAAATCGGTGTCATCTCTTAAAAATTGGAGAAAACAACGCAATGATTCTATCCAAACGTCACGGTGTTCATTTTGTTCCGAGACTGTTAATGCAAGCTGCTGAATGTAATCAGCAAGAGTGATCTGTTCACAGGGAGGAGGGATCATTACGCGTTTTCGATGAAATACTTCCCTGTCTTCACTTTGCCATTGGAGATAAACAGGTAATGCGGGCTGTTGATAATATTCAGGAATGATACTGGCTTTAGGCCTGTGCATAAGCGCACGAAAATGCCAAGGTTCAGCATAGAGCCACCCATAAGCTTTTTTCTTTTCCCAAAAAGACTTGCAAGCTGGGATTGGGTGATTGGCATCAAATTCGAGCATTTAAATTTTTTACTTTATCCATGAGAATCACGTTATGCCACCATGGAATATTCAGGCAAAAATCAGGGGGAGTTTCCAATTGTCCAGCAGCTTGCTGGACTATTTCGTAGGATCGATAGAACGCTCTCATATAGAAGACGTTGGATCTGGAAAATCCCTTTAGACCAGGGAAATCGGATTGAAGGTCTTTACATAATTTTTCAATCACCCGACTTCCCCACTTTTCAGCCCCCTGACGGATAACAATTTCACGGCCGATCCACCAATAGAGGCGAAGTCCTGATTGACTGCAAGCGCAGCTTTGATTTGCGACTCGCGAATGCGCGTTTTAATGTCTTGAAGAAGCAGTGGATAGCTTTTTGGAAGAGTTAATGAGGACTGTGGATTCATGAGGGGCTCCTATCTTGTGAGTTATCAGAAACTTGAACGACTTCTTCGCGTTTCAGAATGCGTTCGGAGATATGATTGCTATTTATTCGAGGATGGCTCTTTGTTAAAAAGGTTTTTTAGTCATTCAGCATAGCAACTCTTAGAAAGAAAGATGCTCTCTATGAGTTCCCCTTCATATTTGTAAGAACTTCCACATACCCTCTTCGCAAGGCATAAAAAATCTAAATTTATTTTCTGAAGGAAAGAACCTCCAGAAAAAAAAGTGAAATTTTGCTCACGATCCAACTTGTTGGATGGCGTAAACGCCTGGAATGTCTTCCCGAACGTAGGAAAAACGGTTTCCAGCGAGATCGTAAGGCAGACATGTGACCAGGCTGACAAAGGGAAAGACTTCGAGAGTGCCACGTAAAACGTTTGCTGCTCCATGCAGAGAATACTTGACCAAGATTTTAGCTGCTTTGTCCAGTTGAAGATGTTTTTCGATAGGATCGGGATTGAAAAGCGCTTTGATCGCTGTGAAAGCGGCAACTGCTATTGCTCCAATCACTTCCAACTTTCCAAAACCGATCCTGATTCCTCCGGAAATTGTAGAAACAAGCGGGATGTATCCAGCAATATTTAATCCATGTTCAAACCAACCAAACGCATTATCTATTGAATCTTCAATTTCACCCATATATACCTCACCAAGAATAAACGAGGCTAGCAGCCTAAATGAGCGCGGCAAAAAAAGGCAATCTCATTTGTTAAATTTAGTGGCAAAGTTAAAATGTCCCCTTTTGAACCAAAAATGGTTGAGGGACGTAGGAATGGAGCTGAAGACGGCATTGAAGGAAGCCGACAGATGGACTGTAGTACAACAGATAGTAAATAAAAGTTTAAGTTTAGAAGGTGTTGCAAGAGGATTAGGAATAAGTTACCGACAAATGAAACGCTTAGGCAATTGATGATTGCTGCGGGATTGCGAAAAGTAAGGAAGCAAAAACCATATAAAGTTCATCCGCGAAGAACACGTAGAGCCAGAATAGGAGAATGAATTCAAATAGATGGGTCTTATAAACATTGGTTCGAAGAAAGAGGTGAAAAATGTTGCTTCATCGTGTTTGTAGATGATGCCTTGATATCCGAAGGTCAATGGCAATGCAATGAGCCAGCATCCTAAAGCGACAGTCAAAAGGGTAATTCGATGTTTCTTTTCGCTCATTTTTTTACCATTTGCACAAGTCCAGGAGGCGCCTTGAGTTTATTTTCATCATACCACTCTACAGGATCGGTCTTAAGTTGTTGAACCCATTTAGGAATCGCTTGGTCAACGCGATGTTTTGGCTGCCATCCAAGAATTTTTTTCGCTCGAGTGATGTCCAGTTCATAATGGTCATCGGCGATTTCGATCATCCACGGCTTAATAAATCCTTTTTTCCTTAGAATATGTTCTTGGACCCAAGCGCCAATTTTAGCGATTGGCTTAGGAATGCCCCAAGTTTTCCATTCTTTTCCATGAACGAGCCTCTGCATGAGCCGTTGGAGCTGATCATAACTGAAGGTCGCATCTTCGCCGATCAACAGTA
This sequence comes from Candidatus Rhabdochlamydia sp., assembly GCA_030043495.1. Taxonomy (GTDB): domain Bacteria; phylum Chlamydiota; class Chlamydiia; order Chlamydiales; family Rhabdochlamydiaceae; genus CAJCIW01. Next base: position 318 of record JASHXO010000047.1, on the reverse strand, counting down.
TTAGCTCAGGAGGAAGCATTTTACGCTTTTGGACGCACAATGTAATCGCTTCAATCAAATCGTCCATATGAACAAAGGCGGCTCCATGAGTGACGTCTCCAGCAAAAACATGCGCTTCAAACTGGTTTTCAACAATGCGCTGAAGCTGGTTGGAAAGAGGAATGGAATGGCATCGGTCGTCATAAACTCCAGCAATGCGCAAGTTCACTGAAGAAATCTTTCCCCTTTCTTTGTGGATCACAGCCTCAGTCTTTACTTTTGACAAGGGATAGTCCCAGCGAGGTACGACAGGACTATCTTCTGTGATTTTTACTCCCG
>JASHXO010000046.1 GCA_030043495.1 Candidatus Rhabdochlamydia sp. | reverse complement strand
ATAGGAAGAAGAGTGATGATCAACGTGTAAGGAGATTTAGGAATCAGGCAGATCATCATCGAGGCTGCGAGCAAAATAGAGAAAAGGCATAACGTCTCAATCGACCTAAATCGTTTACTTAGGAAAGGAACCAGCCAGATAACACCAGCAGTAATTGCGAGAGAATCATAAACCATGATTAGAGAAAGTTGTGAGGCGGTAAAATCAAATCGCTGTTCTAAAAAAACCGGAAAGAAACGGAAAAAAGAAAAGTAACCAAGAGCTAAGAAAAAATTGGCCACGAAAAAACTTTTTAGCCTTGGGCGCTTTAATCCGCTCCACATCGCATTGAAAAACTTCCACTGTTCTTTAGGCGGCCTTTTCTTTAAAGTCTCTTCTGAGTACCAATAGATAATCCCCATTCCAACGATAGTTATTCCTCCAGCAAACCAAAAGGGAGTGGAAAAAGTAAACCAACTAGCGACATTGGGGTCAGCAAGCTGTCCGCCCATCAAAGGACCGATGATAAAACCGATTGAAATGAAAATATTGATCCAGCCGAAATGCACAGCTTTTTCCGCCTGATACTCTTCTTTAGCCGTTAAATCTGCGACAACTGACTGCGCAATGGTCACGTTCCCTTCGCAAAAACCACATAAGGCGAGCCCCAAAAACATCCCCAAAATCGAATAGAAATAAACGGAAATAGCTGTGAGCAAATAGCCGGCCGTTGTTCCTGCCAATGAAAAGAGGATGACCTTCTTTCGACCATAAGTGTCAGAGAGTTTTCCCAATATGGGAGAACCAAAAAATTGTCCGATCGGAAAACTGGCCATGACCAAGCCTAACAAGATCATTCTTTTTTCAAGCGTTGCATTGAGAACAATCGATTTCACAGGATCGAGGAACATTCCAGGAAAAATCGGCAGAGGAAGTGAAAAAGCAATATAGGCAAGCAAGATCACAATTGCATACGGGATTAAAATCTGCCGCGTCTGACTTCGCATGAAAAACTAACCCTTATCGATGAATTGAGCCTATCTCGAACGCTTCTTTGCGATTCACTTTAACAATAGACGAGAAAAAACATACTTTTGTAGTTTAAAAATATCTTTTCCAAATAAGAGTTGGGAAATGCCTACGGCAACAGTCAGCGAAATTGAAATCTATTACGAAATTCACGGTCAAGGCCCCCCATTGCTTTGCATCGCGGGTTATGCGCGCGATCATCGTTGCTGGCAAGATTTTATTGCGCCTCTCTCATCAAAGTACCAACTTATCCTTTTTGATAATCGTGGTGCGGGACAGAGTTCTTCTCCCGAAAATCCCTATTCCATTGAAATGCTCGCTCAGGATACAGCTGGACTATTGACCGCGCTTAAGATTCCTAAATGTTTTGCCATTGGCCATTCAATGGGCGGCACGATTTTGCTCCAGCTTTGCATTACACATCCGCAACTGATTCAAAAAGGGATTCTGGTTAATTCCTTTGCAGCACTGCCGAACAAACGCAGACTTCAGACTCTGTGGATGGAAAAGCTAATCAAAATGGAGGTTGAAAAAAGACTTCTTGCAATGGAAGCCATTATTTGGGCTTACAGCGAAGATTTTTTGGGCAATGATGAAAAAATCCAAACGGCGGTTGATAGAATCATGGCGGATTTCCAACCGTTATCCGGACTTATGGGACAAATCCAAGCCCTTTTAAACATCGACTTGCGACCTTATTTAAATCAAATTAAAACCCCTCTTGTTATTGCTTCAGGTGACGAAGACATTAGCTTTCCGCTATTTTGCGCTGAAGAGTTAGTGGAACATATTCCTCACACTGAACTCTACATTTTTCATAAACAGGCGCATATGATCATCGAAGAGAGAAAAGAGGAGCTATTGGAACTCATGAGAACGTTTTTACAATAGAGTCAATGGCAAAAATTCCCAACTTTTGAATCATTTTCGGTATAGAGAGCTTGAGAGAGAAATTTTAAGAAATACAAAGAGGAGAGTAATCCCTTTCAGCAAATTCTTGGAGGATTTCTTTCCACTCTGCAGCAACTGTAGAAAAATCGCTGAGATGGCGTTTGAAAGGGATATATTTGCCTTCTTCTATTTCTATTTCTTCAAACAAATAGACAGAATGAGACTGGGGATCGAGCTTTAAATAAGCTCCGCCGTGCTGCCATCGTAACATTCCGCCGCTTGACACGCAAGAACGCACGCTGTTCGGAAGATAGCCATCTCCTGAATAGACTTTTGTGTATAGAGTCCAATGATTCTTTTTGGTCTTTTCGAAAAAAATAATATTGCCTTGAATAACGACGCGCGCTTTTCTATTGCCGGCCAATTGACTCATGACAAGTAAAAAAGCATCGTATGACATAATGATTTTAACCTAAATTAGGATAGAAAATTTCCTCATCAAGCATTATACTACATTGCAATGTAATAATGAAGTTGTTAATTTATTTTAATTCTGTTTTTGTTAATCTAAATTAGATTAATTATGAGTAAAAATTAAACAAGAGTAAATTCATCACCCCATTCAATTTTTCTTGCATATGCAAATTGAGATTTATTTTTTTTTGTGATTGTTTTCTCTTCAGTTCCATTCTTAGAACAAAGTTGAAGATTGATAAAACCAGCGCCTTTAAATGGATGACGAATGACACGATTTTGACAAGCTTCGCGTTTATTCTTTGAAAAAATCACATAGGAAAACTTTTCATCTTCATAGTTTAAAGTTGCATCTTTGATTTTACGATGCGAAGAAGAACGTTCAATGCGTGCAGAAAAATGACACCAATCTTTTTTTTGCATCGGACAAATTTCCGAATGCGGACACGGTGCGACAAGGAAGCCACCGTTCAAAAGTAAACTTTTCCGCATCTTTTTTAAAGATTCAAATCCTGCTTTAGTTCCTGGTTCGATGATAATGAGAATTTTGTTTGTCAAACGCCAAAGTCTTTCTAGGGCTTGGATCCTGTCGCTGTCACAAAGTTCTCCCAAAGAATAGGAAGCAATGACTAGGTCATGAGAAGACAATTTTAATTCTTTGGTGAAATCTCGACAAAGCCAATGTTGCTCGAAACTTTCATTGACAAGGCTTTTACCCAGTTTGATAAAGCCAGAGTCTCTTTCCACCATGGTCGCACATCTTAACGGAAGCCCAGCTTCCAAAGCAGCCAACAAGACCGTTCCAGGCCCCGCTCCAATATCGAGCAGGGTTTGGACTGATTCTGGCCCACATCGTTTCTGCATTTCACTAAGAACTCGGTATATAACTGCATATGTGGCTGGAAAGCGGGCGATTAAATAAGCGTACCGTAAGGAGTCAGATTTTAAATAATTAAAATTTTTAATATAAATCTCTTCCTTATAAAAGGACGTCAGTGCTTGCCGAGCGAGAGCAAGCTCAGATAAAGAAATTCCATCTATAAGAGATTCAATTTTAAGCATTAATTCATTTGAAAGGCGCATTTAAATAAAAAAAATTTAAAATAACAATTAATTAAAATTTAAATAGAACAGGCAATTAATTACATAAACTGCTAAACTATTATAAACTCAACAAAGGAATCATTTTATGTCAATTCAGTATTCTCAAAAAGTGGAATCCATTTCTTCTAAAACTCAAGTGTTTGGTCTCGAAACAGGGGCAAATATCCCAAAATTGCAAGGTAGAAATGTTTCTATCCCCGAGGCGGAAGAGTTGCACAGACGACTTTACGGGATTTTTCAATCCGCGATGAGTGATATTAATGCGCTTAAGTTGGATGTCCAGTCCAAAACGACGATTTTAAACCAGGATGAAATGTTTGAAGTCGTGCAGCTCATCACTGAATTTGAAACAAGGCTTTTAGAAGAATTAAACACATTTAATGATGCCGTTTTGACTTATTGCCCAACTGCTAAAATCTTTT
>JASHXO010000045.1 GCA_030043495.1 Candidatus Rhabdochlamydia sp. | reverse complement strand
CTCCTGCGCTTTCCCGCCAAAAAATTTGATGATAGGGTTCCATGTGGGATTATGTTGGAAGAAATTAGAGACGCTATGAGCAAAGTCCTTAGCTTCAGAAATTTTCTTCATGGCATGGATAGCGATCCCAATTAAAATTGTGCCACAGATGAAAAGGACGATTCCTCCAAACTCCTGTAGTTTAAAATATTTCAATTTGGAATTTATTTTATTTACTAACCCTTTATTTAGGTTAAGATCCACATTTTCACAAACACACTCTTAGAGACGTTCTCTGAAATTAAACTATGGTAATTTGTAAACATGCTCTTAAAGCGCTTAACAATTCTTTCTACTAAAAATAATAAAGTTTGTAAAGATAGTGTTTTTTATTTATTTTATTCTTAAAAACCAAAGAGTCATTTCATGAATGAGCAATACAAGCAGAATTTTATTCGGGCGGGTGCGATTGCTAAACAGGTTCGCGCCTTTGGAAAATCCTTGATCAAACCTGGCGTGTCTTATAATGAGATCATTGCTCAAATCCAAAAAAAGATCATTGAACTTGGCGCCCATGCCGCTTTCCCTCCTCAAATTGCCCTTGATGCTGTAGCTGCTCATTTTTTACCCCAGCCAGGTTACGACATCGTTTTTTCAAAAGAAGTGGTCAAACTCGACATCGGTGTTTGTGTCAATGGCGCAATCGGTGATTGTGCTGTCACGGTCGATCTTTCGGGTGAACATCAAGCGTTGATCGATGCAGTGGAAGCTGCATTGCTCAATGCGGAGCAAATCATTAAAGTCGGCCTGCCTATTCGTGAAATCGGCAAAGTCATTGCCAAGACGATTTCTTCTTATGGCTTAAAGCCCGTCAAAAATCTTTCTGGCCATGGCCTCGGCTATTATCAAGTGCACCGACCGCCGACTATTCCCAATTATGACGATAACTCCAATGCTGTCATTCAGCCGGGCATGACATTTGCCATCGAACCGTTTGCTACAAATGGACGCGGCTTGATCTATGAAGGTCAAAATCCTACCATCTATTCTTTCGTAGCAGACCGTCCCGTCCGTTCTGATCTTGCCCGCAGAGTTCTGTCCACCATTAAAACTTTTCATGGTCTGCCCTTTGCCATTCACGATCTGCTTTCTAATGGATTGAATCTGGCGGAGGTCAAAGTCGGGTTGACGGAGCTGCACATAGCAGGAGTCATTTTAGGTTATCCTCCCTTGATTGATGAAGGAAGCGGCCTGGTTGCTCAAGCGGAAAACTCTGTTCTCGTTGATCCAAAGGGCAATGTCTTGATCACGACACGGTAAATTTTTTGCTGCCGTAGAAGTTCCATTTTCTTTTTGTTTCAAGATGCCTTTTTGTTTAATTTGTACTGCTTTTTCAATCACCTTGAGCTGAAATTCAGTCTGATAGTTGCCGGCGATTCCAAACGAGGTCACTGCTGTGATCAAAATCGCGGCAAGAAAGAATTTTCGGATAAAACTTTTCAATCTCATTCCTTTTTTGTTGAGAGAATTATCCCTGTAGGGCTTATTCATTCTCAATTTCAGAATCAATGACAATGATTTTTTTAATCTGTATCTGTTATATCTTAGAGCATGTTTACAAATTACTATAGTTCGCTTTTTGCACCTTTTTTCGCATCTTCTAACGCCGCTTCTTGCCCTACTTTATTTAAGTATGTGCTTCGAAGCGGCATTAAAACCTGCAAAAAAATTCATCAAAAATCAAGCTATGGTAATTTGTAAACATGCTCTTAGAATTTCTTTTGATAATAATTGGTTGCTTGCTGGAGAGTTCACATGGACAAGAAAGAGATTGCAAAAATTTTTGAAGAAATCGCCCTCCTACTAGAGCTTAAAGCGGCAAACCTTTTCCGGATCCGTGCCTATCGCAATGCTGCAAGAGCTGTATTGAGTTTAGACGAAGACCTTGAAAAAGTCGTCAAAGAGAAACGCTTGACCGAACTCAAAGGCATCGGCGATGATCTCGCTGGAAAAATTACCACACTTGTGAAAACAGGACATTTGCCTTTTTATGAAAAGTTAAAAAAATCGACACCAAGTGGAATTGTCGAAATGATGAAGGTTCATGGACTTGGCGGCAAAAAGATCAAAATGATCTATGAGAAATTAAAAATCAAATCCATTGAAGAGCTTAAAGAAGCTTGCAAAATGGGCAAGCTGTCCAAGCTGCGTGGATTTGGGCCGAAGACCGAGAAAAACATTTTAGAATCTTTGGAACATCAAGAAACATACCAACAGCGGCATCTCTGGTGGGAGGCGATCGCTAAGGCCGAACCCATCTTACAAGAACTCCACAAGTTGAAAGAAGTAGAAAAAGTGGAACTCGCTGGGAGTTTGCGAAGAAAATTGGAAACGATTGGCGACTTGGATTTTCTCGTCGCTTCCTCTAATCCCAAACCAGTGATGAACTGGTTCACATCACAGCCCTTTGTCGCCCGCGTCTTAGGAAAAGGCGAAACCAAGTCGAGTATCAAATTGCAAGGAGGAATGCAAGCAGACATCCGCATTGTACCTGCGAGCCAATTCGAATTTGCTTTAGCTTATTTCACCGGTTCAAAAGAGCATAATATTAAAATGCGCGAACGCTCAATAAAGCGCGGCTGGACGCTTAGCGAATACGGACTTGAAGCGAAAAAAATCAAGGGCAAGGGACCCTTTGCGGGAATAAAAAAAACGATTACCGAGGCCGATATCTTCAAGGCCTTGGAATTGCCTTATATTCAACCTGAGCTGCGGGAAGATCGGGGAGAAATTGAGGCTGCTGAAAAAGGAAAACTTCCAGTCCTTGTCGAAGAAAAAGACATTCGCGGAACTTTTCATAATCACACGACGGCATCCGATGGAAGAAATACGCTGAAAGAAATGGTCACAGCTGCTCAACAGCTGAGATGGGAATATATCGGCATTGCCGATCACTCTAAATCGAGTTTCCAAGCCAATGGTCAAAGCGAAGAACAGCTTTTAAAACAAGTGGAAGAAATCCGCCGATTGAATGCCTCCAAGAAGTTCCGAACCTATGTTTTTGCAGGTGTCGAATGCGATATTCTTGCCGACGGAAAGCTCGATTTTTCCGACAAAGTCTTGAAAATGCTCGATTACGTGGTGATTTCCGTGCATAGCTCTTTACAGCAAGACGAAAAAACAATGACCAAGCGTATCATTCGAGCCGTTGAACACCCCTACACGACAATGCTTGGACATGTCACCGGCAGGCTTTTATTGAAGCGCGAAGGCTACAAAGTCAACGTCGCAAAAGTGATCGATGCTTGCATCGCCAACAAAAAAATTATGGAGCTCAATGCGAATCCCATGCGGTTGGATATGGATTGGCGCTGGTGGCATTTTGCTTCCGACAGGGGTCTTATGTGCTGCATCAACACTGATGCACATAGCATCGATAACCTGCAATTTTTCCGCGCAGGGGTCAATGCCGCAAGAAAAGGCTGGCTAGAAAAAGGAGATATTCTGAATACGCGCACTCTCAATCAAGTCCAAAAAATATTAGACCTCTTTCGAAATCCGCTTTGCCCAGAAAAATCAAAGATTTTCTAGGCAAATTTTTAGAATCTACAAAGTAGATTCGGATAGCGGAG
>JASHXO010000001.1 GCA_030043495.1 Candidatus Rhabdochlamydia sp. | reverse complement strand
ATATTCGCTCCAAATCGACGAGCAATGCGATTTTTGGGGCCAGTGTATCGAACCATTAGTGTCTCCTAAAATAACTCAAAGTATTTAGCAATAGAGATGAATGCTAATACACCTTCAAATTTTTGTAAATGAACTTTCTAGAAGGTCAGGGCTCCAACCATTAAAAGATATTTTTGAATTTAAAGTCCGAATAGGGTCGTCTTTCACACATGTCGGGAACATGCGGCGTGCCGCATGTTCCCGACATCTGAATTTGAATAACCTGCTTTTCACGCCTTTTCGTGCCCTTTAATACTGAACTCCTCGGCCATGTGGTTTCACATTGTCCTCGCGTCGCTCATCATTAAATGGCATCGAAAATATTCTTAAATCTTGTTATAAATATTTAAAATGACCCGCTTACTGCGAATGATAAAGCATTCAGAACACTAAGTTCTAATACTTTATTTATCAGTCTCTTGCATAAATGTAAATTTTTTTTTAATCCATTGTAGATTCAAAATATTGCTTATTTCATTGATTGTGAGATGTTTGCGTTAAATAATTTTTTGTTTACAATAAATATAAAATTTAATATAATTTAAAACGCCTGTAGAGATTTGTTGTAACTAAAAGTTTAATAAAGTTCTGTTCAGGGATAACACTAATAAAAGTTAAATTTTATTGCCCAGGGTACTGCGAAATGTAGTCTCTGACTAAAATCCTCCGAGGCTTGACCAGTTTTGGTCAGGCCTTTTTTATGCTCAAATAAGCAAAATCAAATTTTTTGAATTATTTACTAATTAAGCTTGTAAACATTTCTATCAATCGTATGTATGGAAGGTCTATGTTTCCCCTAAGAGAGCGTCTCTAAGAGTATGTTTGTGAAAACCATGGGGCGGACTTGTTTAGATTTTCCTTTTCAGTTATTCTTTTTACCTTATTAAAAAACACAAAAATAAGATGACCTATCAAGTTTTGGCCTATTACTATTTTACAGCTGTCGAGAATCCGCATTTAGAGGTTTCGCGGCATTTGGAGTTTATTCAGGGAAAAGATATCTGTTGCCGGGTCTATATCTCTCATGAAGGGATAAACGGGCAAATGAGTGCATCGATTGAAGATTCGCAGGCCTATCAGGAATGGCTAAAAAGCGACCCTCGCTTTAAAGATGTTGTCTTTAAAATTCATACCCATACTGACCATGCTTTTCCCCGGGCTGCTGTAAAGTTCCGCGAGCAGCTTGTCGCTATCGATGAAAAAGTCGATATGGCATTGACTGGGGAGCACATCCCTCCAGAAAAGTGGAAGGAAATGCTGCAAAATCGCGATGAGAAAACTCTTCTTCTCGACGTGCGCAATAATTATGAATGGGAAATAGGACACTTTGAAGGGGCTGAGCTTCCGAAATTAGAATCTTTTCGCCAATTTCCCCAATATGCGCGCCAGTTGAAACAGTCTTGCGATCCTAAGCAAACAAAAGTGATGATGTACTGCACTGGAGGGATTCGTTGCGAGCTGTACTCGGCGATGCTTAAAAAAGAGGGCTTTGAACAGGTCTATCAACTCGATGGCGGCATCATCAATTACGGCCTAAAAGAGGGACACGATCAATGGCGAGGCAAACTCTTCGTCTTCGATGATAGGCTCGCTGTTCCTATCGATGAGAAAATCGATGAGGTCATCAGCTGTTGCCGTCACTGTGAAGCACCTTCTGATATTTATTATAACTGTGCCAATATGGACTGTAATGAACTTTTTCTCGCCTGTCCCGAATGTGCGGAAAAATTAAAAGGTTGCTGCTGTGAACAGTGCGTGCAAACTTCGCGCTTAAGACCTTATGAGAAGAAGAATCGGCCAAAACCTTTTCGCCGCGCCCATTTTTATGAATCGAAAGGGACAGCAGAGTAATTACCACAAAGATTTAATGAGCTCGAGCATGCGCTGCTGAGTTGTCGGCAATACTACGGTGAGTCCAGGTTTGATCCCTTGTTCAGAAAGCTCAAAAGCTTTCATTGTGTTGCAGATCCTGCCATCGAGCCGAACGCCGATGCCGCGAGCTCCGACCATATTGCCCCAGTCTCCAAACATCTCTAAAGTCATTTCGCAAGCTGTAATCAGGAATAAGACTTTTTTACCGGGATTATTTTGCGAGATCTCGAACATCTGTTCTCCAATGTAATGGATTGTTGGAATAAACAGGGGGAGAATATTTTCTTTATGGACTGGAAGCGCGTTCACGGACTTGCCGATAAAACATTGGCGACAGACGGGATGTTTAGGATCGTGGATACAGTCTGCAGTGAATCGGCCAGAGGGACATTCAAAAGGTTTATGACAGTAGGAAAAACCCACGACCAGCAAGATGTTTTCCTGCTTAAGCAACATTTGAAATTCAATGACGCTTTTTATTCCATAGAGAAAAAAATCGTTGTCTCGTGTATAAGACTTTTTTTTGAGAGCCGATTTTATCCAGAGAAATGTATATTTAAGCGGTGCTTTGAAAAAATGACGCGGAAAAATCTTTTTCGAATCATGGGTAAGAAGGTATTTGATGCTTTTCCACTTTAACCATTTGGCTGTCTCATCGGTCATTCCGGGCATCTTAGGAATGGTCTTGAGTTCTTTTATCGGCTGGGCCTGGCGCATCGACTTGCAACCAGCATTCCATTGTTTTTCCGCTTCTTCCCAGGAAGTCCCTGGCCGCCAAATTTTTAACCTATCTTCCATCTCATTCCAATTGTTATGTCAGATCTAAGTTACCATTTAGAGACGGAAAACAAAAACCATAAACATTACTTGAACCTTGGGCTAGTCAGCGCATCGAAAAAAACGCTCACTAAAGATAATCTGCTTTCTTTTGCAACAACGACGAGTGAAAAAAGTGCATTAGAATTTCTCGTTAAAGAGTTGAGCCGAACCAGCAACAAAGTCAGCATTGATCGCGTTCAAGTGCCTCCAGAACGTGCATTCCATGCGCTTAAATTGCTCGGAGCTACAGGCCGAATTTTTTATCAAGGAAAGAAGGTGATCATTGATCCTTTCACTTCTTATGATTTTTATTTTGAAGCAGACAGGCAGAATTCTGAAGCGGCTCTTGTCAGAGGATTTTGGAAATTGGGAAACGGGATTGGAACTTTAGAGGAATGTGAATGGAGTGTTCCCGCTGATCCTTCCTGGATTCTCAAAGATGGGATCATCCGATCGATCAAGGAAGAAATTTCCAGCCAATGGGTGAGACTGGCCCTTTCCGGGCCTCAGCTTCTCAAAGGCCAAGGGCTTTCCGACTTTATTTCTCGGACCCAAGATGAAGTTCAAGTGAATTGGGTTTCAGGAAGTGATTCTCAAATTGTTGAACCATTGCCTTTTTTAACTTTGAGCTGCAGGCATGGAGGGTTTGCCGATCTCTGGTTCGATTATGGGGCATATGGGAAAATTATCGGGCATGATTCGGCTGCGATGTCTTGGAGAAATTGGGAAGCGGAGAGAAACTGGGAAAAAGACCTGCTAGAGACCGATTTTACTAAAAAGGTCGTCGAGCATTCTCATTATTACTGTCCTTTGGACAAAGTGGCAAAAAGCCTAACTTTTCTGCTCGAAATTGGCT
>JASHXO010000044.1 GCA_030043495.1 Candidatus Rhabdochlamydia sp. | reverse complement strand
GAGAAGGTAGGCTTTATCATCCGTCATCAGAAGCGCTTTGGTCATATAAAGGATGATAATGGTCTGTAAAGTATAGAAGCCAAAACGCTCCCACAATTCAGTAAAGAACAGCAGGTATAGACCACGCGGCTGCTTTTCTTGGCTCATGCAAACCTCGCTAGATAGATTCAAGGTGTCTATATCTCGTTCTACTCTTTTCTTGCAAAAATATTTTTCACCTCGAAAATGAAATAGATGACAATCTCAAACTATAATGGGCGCATTTACCTTTGAAGCCCATCTCCCCTTTAGAATCACTGCAGTTTCTCCTTATCCCATTTTGTTCAAAGGCATTTACAACTCGCCTAATTTAAATGGGGCATCTCCCAAGCTGCGCTGTATTTTTCCCAGCGGGCTTGTCTTAATGGAGATCAGAGCAAAATTTATATTTCTTGCGGGGAGAACGACTCGTCTGTGAAAATCATCACATTCGACAAACAAGCACTTCGAAACAGTCTCGTGAAACTCGAGTGAAAGAAAATAGGCAGCTGTCTTTCAGCTGCCCCTTAATCCATTTAATTAGAAAGCAAAACCAACTTTTACCGTCAGGCCATGGACAGACAAATTACCTGTTCTATTGAAGTCAACAAAGTGGTTGAAATCGAGCCAAACTTGCTCTTCCCAGCCTGCAGAAACTTGCAACAGATACTCATCGTGGTCAAACCAAGCCATGTAAGTCAGCCCTAGCCCAGTTTCAAATACAGGGATCACTTCAGTGATGACTTCTTTTGTATTTAAAGTCGTTGGAGAAATTGCCAAAGCTGTATCTGTTTCCCTATCTTTAGCCCTGACATGGAAATCGCTCCATAATGCTGTAGCAGCGATATCACCGTATAGTCCCCAATTTCTGGAAAAATGCCAAACTGTATTCAAACCAGCGCGCGTTCCAAGACCCCACAGGGTTTGCTTTCTTTTCTGATGGTCGATAAAAGTTGGGTCGCTCTCTACATATTTAAGTTTCCATTTTTCAGTGATCCAGGCGCTTTTCAATCCAAAATGGGGTCTTAAAGTCAATCGACGGCTAATAAAAAAGTTGCGCCCCAATTCGAGATCGACAACATTGAAATGCTGACGCCATTTCGATTTTTCTTTAGTAATATTGAAAGTAGAAATGTCTCCGAAATCATCGACAATTGGAAAGAGCGTCGTTGCGCCTTTTCCACGGTGAGCAGAGATTGAATTACGTTCTGTATTTCCATTTAGCCATGTATAATTAGCATAAAGATCCCAACCATCGTAAGCAAAGTCTAAACCGGCTCCAACCTTAAAGCCTGGTTCAAAATCAAAGTTTGGTTGGCTGACATGCCCTCTTTTAGTGCTCTTTCCAAAAGGAACAAAAATAAAACCATCATCGACGACACCGCTAGCAGCGTACTCCATTCCACTGATATTTGTTTTCCACCAGATGAAATCAGCAGTAAAGATAAGCCCTGCTCCATCGCGTACTCTTGGAGCGACGGCTGGTGTGATCATCGCTCTAGGTTGTGTCGTCACTGCCTCAGGTTGTGGTGGCAGTTGCCGATTTGTCTGCTGCTGTTGCTGAGCATTTAGCAGTCCCGTGGAAATCGAAAATAATGAACCAAGAAGATAAAAATACTTTTTCATGATGCTACCTTTATATGCGTTGAAATTCGCAAATGAAAATTCGAAATAGTTAATTTTGCAGCATGTCTTTTATTTAATCAAACAGAAATTGAGCTATTGCTTTCTTCCATCGAGGTATACATGAGAAAAATCAGCGAGTTGGAGACCACTTTAGTTCATTTTAAGGATATCTGGCACCCGTTGCAACATTGCTTGAAAAATTGGGACGCAAAAAGGCAATAGAAAATTACCCAATTGTCTTACGGAAACATCGTCTGTTTGTCTCCGTCGAAATAGATAAGGGAGCTAAAGAGCCAATGATCGTCATCTCAAATTGAGAATTTTCTTCTCCTCTGAAGTTATATCGCTGGAGATGGGGAATAGAGAGCCTATTTGAGTGCTTAAAAACGCGAGGATTTCGCGTGGAAGACACTCATATGACAGATCCTACGAAGATTGAAAAGTGAATTTTCAAATGCATTCTTTGCGCCTTGAGGAACTTTGATGTGGCTTCACCCGCTTTTGGGCATTGATAAAAAAATCAATTCCCATTACAAGTCGAATTCGAGAGTTAAAATGATCCGACAGATAAAGCATTGTTTCCATCGCCTCAATGCAGGCTATTACAATTTCCTTCTCTTGTTTCTTATTATCCTGTTTGCGTTGCGCCCCTACGAACAGGGAGCCGTTTACATCGCTATCTGGAAATCAATATTCGCGTGCACTTTCTTCACGGCAATTTTTAATGTAAAACACCATCATTATGTCAAATTGTTGGCGGTGATTCTGGCGATTCCAACATTGTTTTTTTCCTGGATTGAGCTTTATCATGCCTCTCCGTGGTTTTTCTTCGGCAACGTGCTCTTTACAATCGTCTTTTTAGGGATTTGCACAACATCAATCCTTTTTGACGTTATCCTTCATGCAAGGGTGACCATGGAAACTTTAAGAGGTGTTGTTTGTGCCTACTTCATGATCGCATTTCTGTTCGCCTATATTTACTACTTCATCGAATATATTGTTCCAGGCTCTTTTCATCTGATCCAACGCGATGTGTCTTTTGCCACTTACAGTCGAAATTTATCCCAGATGATGTATTTCAGTTTTGTGACATTGCTGACGATAGGATTCGGAGATATTACTCCGATCTTGAACTTTGGCCAGACTGCGGTGGTCATAGAAGGAATCATCGGGCAATTCTATATCGCTATCCTTGTCGCGAGGATCGTTGCAGTTTACTCTCTTCCCGCCGAAAAAAAGATGCTCGAGGACATCCTTAAAAAGCCTTCGTCTAAGCAACGGAAATCTTCTTGAACTTAACCTTTCATCTCGAGTAAAATATTTTTTCTTATTCTCTTTTCGGCGACGGTTCTAAAATGAATTCGATCCATCGGATCTTTTGCTCCCTAGAGGGATATTGGAAATTATCGAGGTCCATCACAAATCAGGGGTCCATCGATGGCATCGCTTGCTTTAAAAAAAAAGCTGACCATTCAAATGTTTTATTCTACAAGGAAAAAGGCGTATTCACACCTTTAAATGGCAAGTCCCTCAATATTTCTCAAGAATACGAATACCGTTATTCAAAAGAAAAAATTAATGTCTTTTTTGCCCGAGAATGCGATCGCTTATTACATGCCTTAGAATTCGTAGAATCCAATAAAGCATCGGGTGAGCACTCCTGCGGATGCGATACGTATCTCGCCATTTATCAGTTTAATCTTCCCGATGAATTCGAGCTAACCTACTTGGTCAAAGGTCCCAATAAAGACTATCAGATTAAAACAGTCTTCAAAAAAATCACTATCTAGTGCTCTGTAAACTTAATTTTTGCAGTTTGGGCTAACGTGAAAGCTCCCGCGGTTAAGCGATCGTAAAGCGC
>JASHXO010000043.1 GCA_030043495.1 Candidatus Rhabdochlamydia sp. | reverse complement strand
AAATCTTTAGGCAGTGTTTCAGTCATGTGCTTTTCGTCGTAACCCAAGCGATCGCGAAGCTTAGAGATATATTGAGAGTTTTCTTTGCTGGCAGCTTCTTGGAGAAGCTGATCTTTCAACTGATCGGCCATTTTTTCGAAAGGAGGAATGACTTTTTTGGTATGTTTTTTCAAGTAAAAAATTCGATAGACGACGGAGTTGTCAACTCGACTGACTTGGGCGATGGGTGAACTAAAGGAATTCTCAGAAAGGGTTTTGAGAACTTCTTTATGTGAAGATGAGACGCTTTTCTCATCAGCTTGCATCTCGGGAGAAAGGGTGATGGAAATTGAATCTTCAGTCATTTTTAATTGATCAGTGACTTTTGTTGGGTCTAATTTGGATTGTAATAGCTCAAAAGCCCGTGTAGCTAGAGCTGCGCTGGCCTCTTTATTTGATGAGCGAATGGAGAGCACTTGATATTGCCATTCTTCGAGCTCAGGATTCTTTTCACAAAATTGTTGGTAGGCCTCTTTGACGTGCGAAGAGTTAATCTTGTTCAAAGCTTTTGAATTGACTCGGAACCAAATCATTCTCTGTACGAGCATCTCATCGTGGATCATCTTGCGAGCTTCATCATAAGTCAGGCCGATATTGTCCAAAGCAGTCATGATATTTGGACCAAAGCGAGTCAACAGTTCTTCGCGAACTTCGGCATCCGTTACTTTGATTTCTAATTTTTCGGCATCGGCAATCATTAATTCCTGGTCAATCATTTGTGTAAGATATTCTCTCCATTGTGCGGAATAAAATTGGAAACGGGCCAATTTCGAGTTAGCGAATTGTGGATAGTACTTTTGCAAGAAGAGGTCCATTTTTTTCATCACATCGATCACGGAAATCGTCTTGTCGTTGACTTTGGCCAAGATGCGGTTATAGATAACCAATTCTTGCGGTTCCTCCATTGCTGGAATAGGAGAAAGAGCAGTTTCTTCGCTGGCAAGAGGGCCTAAGCAAATGGATGCGATTAACAATAAATAGATTTTCATAAGCATGTGTAATATCGATAGAGATGAATAAAATTTAATCCTTCTTTTTTTTAAAAACAATGCCGAAGAATCCGTCCATTTCGCCAGTCGTGGGAAAGGAAGCAAAAGTTTCACCGGCTTGTTCAAGAGAGTATTGTTCGAGAAAATATGCAGCTTGATGCTGATTTTCTTGAGGAAGGACACTGCAAGTGGCATAGACGATATGCCCGCCAGGCTTGAGATAGGTAAGTGCGTCGTCAAAGATTTGTCTTTGTTCCTGAATGATCCTCTGCAAAGTTTGATTGTCAAACTTCCATTTCATATCAGGATTGCGGCGGAGTGTGCCGGTGCCGGTACAAGGCGCATCGACAAGTACCCAGTCCATTTTCAATTTTAACAGCCGCTTATTGGGAGAATCAGGAGGAAGTGGCTGTGCATTTTGAATGCCTGCCCTTTTGAGCCGTTTTCTTGCTTCGAGAAGAACTTGAAGGCGAACATCATGCAAGAAAAGTTGACCGCGTCCGCCAAGCCGGGGCGCAACAGCAAGAGATTTTCCGCCCGATCCAGCACAATAGTCTAAAAAACGCATTCCAGGCTCAATTGCGACAAGCTCTGCAATCAGCTGGCTTGCTTCATCCTGGATTTCAAAATCACCTTTTTTGAATTCTTCCATCCCGAAAAAATTAATTTTCTCTTCAAAGCGAATGCCAACTGGGGAGTGCCTGCAGGGTGACACTTTATAGCGGTTTTGCCAACTTTCAAGGAGCGCATTTCGAGTCGTTTTCAACAGGTTGACGCGGACTGTTGTGGGAGCAGGTTCATTGCAGGAAAGACAAAATTGAAATGCTTTTTCCTCTCCAAAACTGTCGGTTAGGAGTTGATAGAAGGGTTTGGGAAAGCTGACGCGAATGTGGGCAGGAAGCGCGGGATCGCAATCATCATTTTGAGAAAACTTGGTAAAAGCGCGGAAACGGTTTTCCCAAGAAAGCGGTTTTTCAGAGATATGATCGAGGAGACCTCTCCAGCGGATGATCCCGTAAATTGTTTCACAGATCTCTTTTCTATCCTTTGAACCGATAGCGGTATGGGCACGAAAATAGTTACGCAAAAAAATATCGAGGGGTAGCGATTGCTCTTCAAAAGAGCTGAGAATTTGCAATAGATGATATTCACGAAAAGGCCTGCGCATATTGCTGCTTTTTAATTGGAAAATATTATTGGGATTTCTTATTTTTTTTGTTATTTAGAACAATTTGTGTTTTTAATATAGATGAAACTTGTTTAAAATTCATGCTTTAAAAAAAGTCCGTGACTTGGATAACCCCTTTTTATATATTCAAAAATCAAATTATTCAAATTCAGAGAACGTCTCTTAGAGTGACCACGTTAATCTACGAGGAAAATTTATGAACTTGATCCAATCTCTAGTTGCCTTTTTGGGTCGCGCATTGCTCAGTATTATTTTTATCGCTTCAGGAGTAACCCAAATTTTGGGTTGGCAAAGCACAGTGCAGTATTACACACAGGGGCTGACAAATTGGCTGGCCACTAGCGTAGGAAATCCTGCTCTTCAGAGTGCGATCGAATTTGGGCTGGCGAATGTTTTCCTTCTACTTTTAATTGGTGTGATTTTCGAGATCGTTGGTGGCCTATTGGTCTTTTTGGGGCTTTGGGTTCGGCTTGGCGCTTTGCTCCTGATCCTTTTTTTGATTCCGGCCACGATAGCCTTTTGTCATTTTTGGGAGCTTCAAGGAGCTGACAGGGAAATGCAGATGGTCAATTTCATGAAAAACGTGAGCATCCTCGGTGGACTACTTGTTGTTTTAGCCTTGGGCAAAAGTCGCAAAACTGAAAAAAGCCATGTTCAAGAGGGTTAAGGCTAACCATTTTAAGTTTTTTTTAAGTCTTTGCATCGTCGCCTTAGGTCAGCCTGCACGCATAGGTTGGCTTGGCGCTGTGGCCGCTGTCATTGGTTATTCTTTATTTTTTTTGTGCATTTCTCCATTAGTTTCCCATCTGAAAAAAATTCTTGTAGGAGTAATTTGGTTCACAACGGTTCAGCTGATCCAGCTCTCATGGATGACCTCAATCGAGTTTCAAGGGTATTACATTCTGTTCATCTACTCTCTGATTTCGCTTTGGCTAGGTTGTCAATTTGGCCTATTGACGTTTTTCGTTCTCAATGAAGAAAAATTATCGATTCGAAAAGTGCTATTCTGCGCTTCCCTTTGGGCGTTAATGGAATGGGCGCGCTTATTGATCATGTGCGGATTTTCTTGGAATCCCATTGGACTGGCATTGACCTCTTTCATCCCATCGCTTCAGTTTGCGAGTTTCTTTGGGATCTTAGGTTTGTCGTTTTGGGTGATGTTGACCAATCTAATCGGCCTCAATGCTTTGCGATCGAGGATGAGAAGTAGGCAAACGGCTTATTGGCTAATTTTTGTTAGCATTCCTTATCTTTTCGGCGTCATGCAACTCAACTTTCATCAGTATGCAAACCGGAATGAAAAAAGAACTCTAGACGTCGCCCTTATCCAAACAGATCTTCTGCCTTCGGAAAAAACTCCACATTTCGACCGAATGAAAGAATTCGTTACCCCTTTAGAACAATGGGAGAGCATACTTCACTTTCTTAAAGAAAAACAAAAAAGTCATTGGGACTTGATCGTATTGCCAGAAGCTGCTGTCCCAATGCCGTCAGATTTGAGCGGTTACCCTTATGTCAAAGCAAGGGAAGCATTGATCGCAACATTTGGGCCCGAATCAGAAAGAAAGTTTCCTCCACTCCGCGTTCCTTTTGCTGAACAACATTTTTATCACGGACAGAAGATTTGGTGTGTCTCAAATCTTTTTTGGTGCCAAGCTCTTGCTAATCTTTACGACGCTGAAGTTGTCGCTGGCTTAGACCATGCTGATCGAGCTCTAAATAAAAACTTCAATTCTGCTTTTTATTTCAAGCCGAATAGTCTTTTGTTCCAGAGATACGATAAGCAAATTTTGCTCCCGTTAGCTGAATATCTCCCGTTTGATTTTTTGAAACCTCTCACAAAGAGTTATGGGATTTACGATTTTTTCTCACATGGTGAAGAAACAAAAATTTTTGGCGATAAAGTTCTTTTTAGCCCTTCGATTTGCTATGAAGAAACGTTTTCTGAGATGATGCGCAACGGACGTGCCAAAGGGGCTGAGCTATTTGTCAATATCACCAATGATAACTATTATCCCAAGTCGAGTCTGCATGAACAGCATCTTTACCACTCGCGCTTAAGAGCGGTGGAAAACGGCATTCCTCTGATCCGCTCCTGCAATTCTGGCGTCACAGCAGTCATCGACTGCTTTGGCCAGCTGCTCGCAAGGTTTGAAGATGCTGCAGGTGATAGCGAGCGAGCAGGAGTTTTAAATTATTATTTCACAGCTTTCCATTTCCCGACATTGTTCTCCTTTTGGGGGGAAGGAGGAATCATCGGGATTTGTTTCATTTTTTTTCTTCACAATTGGAGGAGGAGCTTATCAAGTATTGCTTCTCCATGCTCTTTTACTAATGTGTTTTCCAATTGAGATTCAATGTAACTGCGACTAATCCTTGGAAAAAAATCACAAATCTGATCAATTCGGAAGCTAAATCACGCTGCTGCAACGATTTGAGGTTAAAATGTTAATGCTGTATACTTTTTTAAGTTCCCATAGTCTTTGCAATTCAATACAGTTAGCTTTACGATCTTTAACCCCGGAGCTTTGATGTAGCCGAAACCTTAAAAACTTTATTGACAGAGCACTAGGATCGCTCATGACATTGACTTTCTTTGCCCAGGCTCTGAAGTTCGACTTGAATTAAAACCTCGATTTTAGGTATTTTCTTTACGATTAAGAATGAGGAAAGATGTCTTTCCATTAGAACCTTGAGGTTTCTATTGTCATTCCCGTGTGAACTTTCGGCTTTAAAAGAATGCCGGGTCGCTCTGTCACCTATAAAACAGCGAACATTGCAGCGCAGCGTTTCTGCAATGGGAATTGGGCTTTTTAATGGTGAAAAAGTTTCTATACGTTTATGTCCTGCAGGAGCAAACACTGGGATCATCTTTCAACGCATCGATCTTCCTCATCGTCCTCTTCTTCCCGCCCGTTCTGAATGTGTTCAAGGGACTCCACGCTGTACAGTTATTGGCAATGGTAAGGATTTTGTTCAAACCGTTGAGCATCTGCTCGCCGCTCTGCGCGCTTATAGCATCGACAATGTTTTGATTGAAATTTCTAGTTATGAAGTTCCCATTTTTGATGGAAGTTCATTACATTTTGTCGCCATGCTTGAGGAAGCAGGGATTTGCGAATTAGATGCTGAAAAAAAAGTTTTCTGGCTTAAAACGCCGATGTTCTGGTCTAAAGGGGACATTCACCTTATCGCTCTTCCTTCTGAAGAATATCGCATTAGTTATACATTACATTATCCCCATTCTACTACGATTGGTACCCAGTTTTATACATTTGTTCTCGACCAAGAAGACTTTAAAAATGAGATTGCGTCGTGTCGAACTTTTTCTATTTATGAAGAAATAGCACCTATGATAGAGAAAGGACTCATCAAAGGAGGAAGTTTAGACAACGCGATCATCATCAAAGAAGATGCGGTTGTCAATCCAGATGGTTTGCGCTATCCTGATGAGATGGTCCGACATAAGATCTTAGATCTGATCGGCGATCTGTCACTAGTCCCGCCATTTCTGGCTCATGTGGTCGCAGTGCGTTCTGGCCACGCCTCCAATAATGCATTTGCTAAAGAGTTGTTTAATCACATTAAAATGGAGAATTCGTGATGGGCACCGCAATTTTCAGTCAACCGATCCTTTTAAATGTGAAGGAAATTACCAAAATTTTACCTCACCGCTATCCTTTTTTACTCGTTGACCGGATCATTTATCTGAATCTCGAGGAGAACGTCATCATCGGACAAAAAAATGTCACGGTGAACGAACAATTTTTCCAGGGTCATTTTCCAGGCGTGCCAATTATGCCTGGCGTACTTATTCTAGAAGCCTTGGCACAGACGGGAGGAATTCTTGTTCACAAAAAGGGATACTGTGAGAAAATCGCAGTTCTGCTCAACATTAATAATGCCAAATTTAGAAAACCTGTCGTTCCTGGCGATGTCTTGACTCTCCATGCCACTGGATTGCATCTCAGCAATAAAGGTGGAAGGATCATGGCTAAGGCAATGGTCAACGAACAACTGGCAGTAGAAGCTGAAATCGGGTTTGCATTGGTCGATAAAGAACAGTTGTAATTGGTGGAAACAAATAACCAGAAGATAATCACTCAAGAATTGGATAATCCATGTCACAGTCAAATATTCATCCTTCAGCAATTATCGAACCCGGTGCGAAGATCGGCAACAATGTGACCGTTGAAGCCTATGCAGTGATCAAAGGCACAGTCACTCTGGAGGACCATGTTGTAATCAAATCCCATGCCTATATCGATGGAAATACAACAATTGGAGCAGGGACGATAGTATGGCCTTCTGCAAGCATTGGTACTAAAACACAAGATCTCAAGTTCAAAGGCGAAAAGACTTATGTCGTCGTCGGAAAAAATTGCGAAATTCGCGAGTTTGTAACAATCAATTCGTCTTGCAATGAGAATTCTGTTGTCAGCATTGGAGATAATTGCTTAATCATGGCCTATTGCCATGTCGCCCATAATTGTGAAATCGGAAATCGTGTAATCATGGCGAATAATGCAATGTTGGCAGGCCACGTTGTCGTTGAAGATTTTGCCATTATTGGCGGCATGACGCCGGTGCATCAGTTTTCTCGCATCGGTCAATATGCAATGGTTGGAGGTTTCAGCCGGATTACTCACGACGTTCCTCCTTATACGATTGGCGCGGGTTCTCCTTATAAGCTTGGAGGTTTAAATCTCGTCGGGTTAAAACGACATGGTTTTCCTTTAGAGGTCAGAAGGGCACTTGCCAAAGCATTCAAACTCACATACCGTTCTGGACTTCGTATGTCGCAAGCTCTTGATTTCATCGAAAGCGAAGTAGGAACAAATCCTCACGTGAAACATTGGATTGATTTTTGTCGAAATTCGAAAAGAGGCTTGATTGGTTTCCAAGGCATCTCCGCCCAAACGCTTCCTGAAGAAGATTTTGATGATCTTGAAGAGCTCTTAGAAGAAAAAGTCTAATTTTTCGAATTTGAAGATAGGCTCTTGTGAAAATCGTTTTTTTTGGAACTTCATTATTTGCTGCGAAAATTTTATCGAGCCTCATTGAGCGAGGTTATCAAATCGCAGCGGTGGTCACTCGACCTGACAGATCTAAAGGCCGCAACCTGCAACCTTCGCCTTCGCCTGTCAAAGAAATAGCATCCAGGCTTAAGCCTGATCTTCCTGTTTTTCAGCCCGAAAAAGCCTCGTCTCCTGAATTCGCAAATATCTTACAGCCGCTCGATGCAGATCTCTTTGTCGTCGTCGCCTATGGCGAAATTATCAAAAAGAATCTTTTAGAAGTGCCAAAACTTGGATGCATAAACATTCACGCTTCCCTTCTTCCTAAATTTCGAGGTGCAGCTCCCATGCAACGCAGCTTGATGGAAGGCGAAAAAGAGACAGGAATTACCATTATCGAAATGTCCCCGCAAATGGATGCTGGAGACATTTTAGCAATCGAGGCAATTTCTATTTCCGACGACATGACTTTCGGAGAATTGGAGCCCAAGTTGTGCGATTTAAGCATTAAATTACTCGTTGACGTGATTCGCCAATTTGATGAAGGCAATGTCATGAAAACTCCTCAAGACCACACTCTAGCAACTCTAGCTCCTAAATTGACTCCGGACGATGAAAAGATCGACTGGCAAAGACCAGCAAAATCCATCCATAATCAGATTCGAGCTCTTTCCCCATTTCCAGGTGCTTGGTGTCAAATTAAAATAGGTCCCGATATCAAAAGATTGAAGATCAAAAAGGCAAAAGTTTTAGAAGATGCCTTTGGTGTTCCTGGAGAAATCTTAAACTTTGGGAAAGGTGGCTGGATCATTGCCTGTGGACAAGGCGCATTACGATTGATCGAAGTGCAATTAGAGGGAAAAAAAACGATGTCTGCAGAAGAGTGTATTCGCGGTATCCATCTTCCAGTTTCTGTAAACGCATCACCATAGCCGTGATGTTCTTTTCTTCGCTTTTCTTTTTTTTTCGCATCTTCTAAAGCCACTTCTTGCCCTATTTTATTTAAGTATGTGCTTCGAAGCTGTATTAAAACCTGCAAAAAAATTCATCAAAAATCAAACTGTGGTAATTTGTAAACATGCTCTCATAAAATATTTAATAATGATTAATAATCATCATGTAAATTCATTCATTTTATTAAATAATGAACCGTTTCCTCCTTGCTAGTTTTAAAAATTTAATTTGCTATGGATTGAAGACAAAGCATCTCGTTGTATTTTATTGCTCGAGTCAATATGATGCTTATCCGTTCTTTAAAAACTCTTAACGGAGGGATTGTATATGACATCTGTAACCAGTACTGTAACATCGGGAGTATCCTCGACAACGATCACAACGAATGTGCCCCCAGTTCCTAAATCTGCTGAGTATTCAATTACTGATCTCGTTCTCACATTTTTTAAGGAAAAAGTCAAGGACCTTGCTAAAGCAGGATCCTATATGACATTCTGGGCAACAGAGGCTATTCCTAACCTTCCTCCTAACGTGACGAAGTTCAACTTCATGTTGCGGGATTTTAAAAACTTTATCAGCGCTACAGAAATGCCAGAGAGGCTACACACGTTGGCCGGTTCAGTGGCGACATTAGCTTCGGATCTCACTTCTGGGACTTGGGAAAAAGTTGGAACAGCATCGCGAAAAGTTTTTAAAGATACGATGGGTTTGATTAACTCTACAGCTGACAGTATCGATTTTGCGAATCTTTTTATTCCGCTCAGCAAAGAAACATTAAGATGGATATCTGGAATTAGCTTCGCAGCGACGATTGGTTTTTCTGGAAGTGGCGCAGTAGAGCAAATTCAGAATATTAATGGCTTGGATAAAATCGATCCAAAAAGAACCACGTTCTATTTGATCAACCTTGCTCGTGATGTTTCTTATATCGCTTTGGGTGTGATCGGCTTGTCCTTCCTCTTCACTGCGACACCGATGGTGTCATGGATGATTGTTGCTTGTTTGACATCAGGTTTGACATGTTCAATCGGCAGCTATTTTTACGAAAGGATAGTCGACCCTGAAAATAAAGGTAAAAATCTCAATCCTGCTGTTGTCGTTGAAAATTACGTCAACCAAAGAAATTACGAACAAAGATTAGCTGGCATAACTGCGTAAAGTAATCCGAGTTCTTCATCGATTTTTAATCGGGGGAATATCAAATTCCCCCTCAAGTTTGAGTCAAATTTATGTCTTCAGTCTCAAATTCACTTGGAATTTTTCACGATCTTTTCACCCCTATTCCGGAAGCACAAGCAACAACGCGCGAGAAAGATCATATCGATTACGTCGCTGATTACGCTGATTCTGCAGCTGGGGCATGGGATGTCTTTCGCGTTATCAATAATGCGCTTTCCTACGTTAAAATGATCCCCTCGTTGGCGCCAAATTGGCTTTCGATAGTTGGGAAAATTAAGGATGTCGCTAGCACTGCAGGAATCGGATTGAGCATCCCTAAGATCATCGTTGATACGAATATTCTTCGTCGCAGCCTCAGCAATTTATTTGCAGTTCAGGATTTGCCCTATAGCGACCCGTTAAGGACTAGAAAGATCACGCAAGCCTTCAAAAAGAGCTTTCTCGATACGGTCGATCTCACTTGGACAGTTTCTCAAGTTGCGCTTTTTGTCGACAATGCCAAAGTCTACGTTTTTGAAGCTGCCAATTTGCGCATTATCGATGGTGTAAACAACGTGGCGTCTGTCATTTCCGATAGCGCAGAACTTGTCACCGAGTATTTCAAACTTCAACAATATCATTCGCCTGAGTCTCAGCCGCGAAATTCTGAAGAATCTGCCAAACTGGAACAGAAAAAACGCCTTTCTTGGATGGTTATTGCAAAAGATATTGCATCGGTGGGAGGATCAGTTATCGCTTTGGTTGGGATTGTTTTTGGGATTGCAATGCAAAGCGTCCCAATTATCGCCGGAGCCGTACTCGTTTTAAGTACGGTTTGGCTCACCATGAAACTTGCCAGTTATTTTTACAATAAAATTGTCGTAGAAGCCCCTATAGTTCCACCGAATCGGCTCATTGCTGCCCATATCTAATTTAAAATAGGCTTTTTAAAGAAGAGCCTAGTGCTCTGTAAACTTAATTTTTGCAGTTTGGGCTAACGTGAAAGCTCCCGCGGTTAAACGATCGTAAAGCGCGCTGTATTAATTCAATACAGCTAGCTTTACGATCGTTTAACCCCGGGGCTTTGACGTAGCCGGAACCACAAAAATTAAGTTTACAGAGCACTAGTTTTTAATCCATCTTCCGGCGGAAACCCAGCCCTTAAGGCTTGAGTTCACGTGATCGGCTATTGAAGGCCGGTTGTTCAGGCAATTCAATCGGTTTCTGTAAATTAAAAAATTCACTCAACTCTTCTCGATTTGCATTATTTAATAATGTCATCTTACTGCTTTAGTTTATGTATAATTCGTGATATGATGGAAATAATTTATATTATTTGAATTTTACGGATTTAATGTAGAGGATTAATTTGGTTTCTTCTATATCTATAAGTACACAGATTGCAAAGAACCCTTCGGAAGAAAAAAAGAAGGATAATTACTTTTTCCGCTTTGTTGAAAAATACGGAGAACAACTGGATTTTATTCGCCTCCCCAACAAAGCTATAGGCGCTTTGCTCGGATGGGCAGAATACATGCCTTTGTCATCTCAGCTGCTTTCTTTCATTGCGGATCGGCGCTATTCGATTAAAACGGTGACATCGACTTTTGCAATCCCGAAGTTTTTTATAAAGCAGGTCAAACTATTTGAGGCTTGTCATCATTTAAAAAACAGATTGAGCGTTCAAAGACTGGCAGGGCTAGACAAAGTCATAGAAGATGTGAAAAAAATTTTTCTCGCTTTCCTTGCTGCGACAATCGCGACCATTAAAGTTCCTCAGCTCTTGGATAAGACCCGGATCATCGATCTAAATAAAATTTCAAGAATGCTACCCAGTGTTTTAGCCAAAAGTGAATGCCTTCTGTCCATTGGGCTGTATAGCATGAAAGTTGTCGATACGACTTGGGTTTTGCGCTCACAGCTTAAAAGAGAAAATCTTTCATTGGCAGACTGGAAATGGAGTTCTTCTCCAAAAGTGACTAAGACCCTGCTAAGATTGGGCTCGAACTCGTTACAAATAATTTCTAATTCCATTGCTGCAGCCGCCCTGTTTTTAGGTTGGTATACTAATCCTTTAGCAAGTCTTGGTGTTTCAATGCTTTCAGTGACTATTTCCATTCTTAGCAAAATCGATTGCCACAGTCATTTCTTTTGGAAAGATTCCAAGCGCACAGAAGCTGCAATTGCTTCTTTGCCTGCATGATCTTCAGTTTTACTTGGTTCTTTAAAGTTTCGTTTTAAATTCTATTTTTTTGTTGGATCGAATTTAATTTGTAGGAATTGTATGATTTTTCATTTGTAAATTTTTTTAAAGATTTTTAAACATGCTAGGACCAATTAACTCTATCCGCACGTTAACTTCGATTTCGACGCTACCTGCCGCTTTCGATTCTTTACAACAGACAACTCGCAAAGCCTTTGAGCAAATGAAAAATTCGGTTTCTCAAAGTACCCAGAGCTTTAAGAAAGGCATTGAAAGCATCGATTTACACCCTTTAAGCGATTCGGGAAATCTAGTCGAGGGAGGAATTTGGGCTGGCTTTTGGGGATTATGCGCCTTATTTTCTGGAATAAGCCTCTATGAATTGTATCGAGAACTGACGATCGAACATCCTGCTTCTGAAAAGTTTGCTAAAATCGGTAAGGCAGTGAAAACGGCATTTGTCGATCTCATTTCGCTAGGTGGGGCCACTGCTTATAACATCCACTGGGCTCATGATGTGAAGATGATTTCTTTAGGCCAATATGCTCCCTTAGTTAAAGGTCTCGGCTATGGATCATCGTTGATTATCAACATCGTAGAAGGTGGCTGGTCGATCTACAACATTACCATCGAAAAAGAGGCCATTTTAAAAGAAACTTCGCCCGAGCAGCAGGAAAAGCATAAACAACGGCTTTGCCTATCGTTAATGAAGTTGATTGGAAATATCAGTATGGTTGCTTGGACCGCACTTGGCATTGCCACGCTTGCAACAGGCCTCGCAATAAGTCCGATTTTAATGTCTGCGCTCTTGATCGTCGGCTGCGTTTTACCCGTCGTCGCATTTTTTTATCAAAGGCATATTGAGAACGCTCCTGAACTTTGCCCCTTGCCAAAATTCAATTTTGGGGCTTCGGCATCTTGAACGCATTTTTTTTCTCATTAAAATTTAAATAATATGCTAACTTGATTGGAGTTTTTCGAGTAAAAAATTGCGACTTCCATGGAAGAAAAACTGCGTTTTCGGGAATGGTTCATCATCATTGGAGTATTGGGATTCTTGATTTCCCTCATCGTAATCGCCCTACTGAATTCTCGAATATGAGGCAAATAAATAGAAGGATGAATCTTTCAATAAATTACTTTGCAAAAGCGGCACGTACAAAAATTGATTGTGCTAAAATCGAGAATTTTGCTAGCCTCTTCGCTTTAGCCTAGTACTACTCTAGGTAAAGGACAAGCAAGTACGAAGCAATCTTGAGCACGTATACTACTTGTCGCTGTCAGCATAGACTCTTTAATTCATAAGATGCCAAGCGTAGCTTGAACCACGCATTTGCATATCAAAGAGATTCGTCGCAGCGATAATCTGTATAAAAGGGAAACATATGACATTGAAATTGATGGGAAAGAAACGAGGGATGACTCGGCTCTTCGATGAGAATGGCAATCACGTCGTATGCACCGTGATTTCTGCTGAACCAAACATCATCACTCAAATTAAACGCAAAGACACTGACGGTTATGAAGCTGTGCAGCTTTCTGCGTTCAAAGTTAAATCTTCTAAAGTAAAAAATGTCTCGAAGCCCCTGCAAGGTCACTTCGCTAAAGCAGGAGTTGAGGCTAGGGCAAAAAGCGCTGAGTCTCGTGTAGAGAGCGCAGAGGCGTTTCAAGTCGGCCAAGAATTAGGCGTAGGTTATTTCTCCGACGCTGAATATGTTGATGTTAGCGGTGTTTCCAAAGGTAAAGGCTATCAGGGAGTCATCAAGCGCCATCACTTTGCTGGTGGTCCCGCATCTCATGGCTCTGGATTTCACCGCCATGGCGGTTCTTGCGGAATGAGAACTTCTCCTGGACGATGCTTGCCTGGTCAGAAAAAAGCAGGGCGGATGGGAAGTGATAAAGTGACTCTTCAAAATCTCCGCATCGTCAGTATAGATGAGGGAAAGCAAGTCATCATCGTCGAAGGCGCAATTCCTGGAGCGCGTGGCGGCACAGTCTATATTACTAAGTCCGCAAAGAAGAAAAGCCAAAAGAAAAAATAGATTGAGGAGTGAGCTGTGGCTGCATTGAAAAAATATAACCTGGCTGGAAAAGAAGTTGGGCAGATCTCTATCGAAGATGACTTGCTCAAATCAAGTGCCAATTCTCAAATGATCAAAGACTACATTATTGCCTTGAGAGAGAATGCTCGGCAGTGGTCAGCAAACACAAAGAGTCGGGCCGAAGTAAACCATAGTGGAAAAAAACCTCATCCTCAAAAAGGTACAGGTAGGGCGCGTCAAGGATATCTCGGAGCTCCTCAATATAAAGGGGGGGGAAGAGTCCATGCGCCGAAACCCAAATTTGATCAACATGTTCGCATCAACAAAAAAGAGAAAAGAGCAGCAATACGGCACCTCATCATCGAGAAAATTCTGGACAACCGCCTTCATGTATTGCAGTTCGAAGAAATCAAAGAGCCTAAAACAAAAAGCGTTTCAGAGTTTCTGAAGAATCGAGCCCTTGAAGGCAAAAGAGTGTTGTTCCTTGGAGACGGGCTTTTTATGGGAGCAAAAGAAGGAAAAGAGGCAGCTCCTCCCACACACAAATTTGAAACATTTGTCAAAAGCATCCGTAATATCCCAGAAAGCGAATTCATGCTTGTTCCGAATGTCAGCGGCTACGACATTATCGTCAGCCACGACCTCATTGTGATGGATACAGCTTTTGATCAGCTTAAAGTCTTACTAGGGGGACAACAATAGTATGTTGAAGAAAAGCCCATTTGACATCATTTTATCGAAACACATTACTGAAAAGTCGCGTGTTCTTGAGCAATTGCAGTTCAATACGAGTAATCCTTGCGTCAAAAAGTGCGATGCACCGAAATATGTGTTCATCGTTGACAAAAGAGCAAATAAACAAGAAATTGCTGAAGCCATTGAAGAAATCTATAGCGATAAAAAAATCAAGGTCGTCTCAGTGAATACGATCAATACTAAGCCAAAAGCGAAAAGAATGCGCGGACGTCCTGGAGTGAAGCCTGGTTTCAAAAAAGCGATCGTCACATTGGAAGCTGGCGACAGCATTGAAGAGAAAGTTTAATTAAAAGACAGAGGCCAAGAAAGCGTTATGTTAAAACAATTTCGCCCGACAACAGCAGGACAACGGCATCTCATCCTTACAACTCGCGATGAACTGACACGCAAGGAAAAGAGACGTGTTTCTGTTAAGCCCGAGAAATCTTTACTCGTAAAAAAAATGAAGACGAATGGCCGTAACCACCATGGTCATATCACTTGTCGCCATAAAGGCGGAGGCCATAAGAGATTTTACCGCCTTGTCGATTTCAAACGAGATAAGGAAAAAATCCCTGCTCGCGTGGCATCAATCGAATACGATCCGAATCGCACAGCATTTATCGCACTGCTTAACTATGCAGACGGTGAAAAACGCTATATTTTGGCGCCGCAAGGCCTGAAAGTCGGTGATGTGATTGCAACAGACGATGAAGGCAACTTCAATATCGGATGCTGCATGCGAATGAAGGCAATGCCGCTTGGTTCTGTGATCCACAACATCGAACTTAATCCAGGGCGCGGGGGACAACTAGTCCGTTCTGCGGGACTATCTGCTCAATTGATGGCGAAGAGCGGCGGGTACGTCACATTGAAGATGCCATCTGGCGAAGTGCGTATGGTCAACGAAAACTGTCGTGCGACATTTGGCGCAGTATCAAATCCGGAAAGAAATCTTCGAGTTGAAGGCAAAGCGGGAAGATCCCGTTGGAAAGGAATCCGCCCGACAGTTCGCGGTACAGCGATGAATCCAGTCGATCACCCGCACGGAGGGGGTGAAGGAAAGCATAATGGTTATCTGCCTCAAACGCCTTGGGCGATGTACACAAAAGGATATCGAACCCGATCTAAGCGTAAATCTAACAAAATGATCGTTAAAGATCGCAGGAAATAGAGAAGGTAAGTATGGGAAGATCGTTAAGAAAAGGCCCCTTTGTAGACCATCATTTGATGGACAAAGTGTCCAAAATGAATAAAAACGGCAAGAAAAATCCGATTAAGACTTGGTCACGACGTTCTATGATCTTGCCTGAGATGGTTGGTCATACCTTTGAAGTTCACAATGGCAGAAAATTCATCAGTGTATTCGTTTCTGAGAACATGGTAGGACATCGTTTGGGGGAGTTTTCTCCAACTAGAATTTTTAAAGGCCACGGATCTAAGAAAGTTGCTGAGGCCGCTGCGGCTGCTGCCGCGGGTGCGCCACCTGCTGCTGCACCTGCTGTTAAACCCGCACCTGAAGCAAAAGGATAACACTTATGCAAATGGCACTTGCTAAATCCAAATTTGTACGTATTAGCCCTAGAAAAGCACGTCTTGCTGCAGATTTGATTCGCGGAAGAAGCGTAGAAGAGGCGACGATTCAATTGATGTTCAGTAAGCTTAGAGCGGGTCGTCTACTCCAAAAGACACTGGACACAGCTGTTGCAAATGCAGAGACACAACTCAATGTTCAACGCAGAGACTTAAAAGTTAAAGAAGTTAGAGTGGATGCAGGCCCTACGATGAAGCGGGCAAAGCCTAAAAACCGAGGTGGAAGCCATCCGATTATGAAAAGAACAAGCCATTTTACTATCATCGTGGCTACAGAATAAATAGGTAGAATAAATGGGACAAAAGACATCTCCAATAGGATTTAGATTAGTTCGCAACAAAAAATGGCGTTCAGTTTGGTACGCTAACAAGCAAGAATTTGGCAATCTTCTCGGTGAAGATCATGTGATCAGAAAGTATTTGATGTCAAAACCATGTTGCCAAGGCACGGCTCAACTTACGATCAAAAGGATGAGTGGTAAAATCGAGGTCACGATTCATACAGCTAGACCCGGACTTGTCATTGGAAAAAAAGGCGCTGAAATTGACGTCCTTAAACAAGAATTGAAAAAGCTTACAGGCAAAGAGATCTGGATCGAAGTCGAAGAAATCAAGCGCCCAGACCTCGATGCAAAACTGGTCGCTGAAGGCATTGCGAAGCAGCTCGAACGACGTGTCCCATTTAGACGCGTGATGAAGAAGTCGATGCAGGCAACGATGGATGCCGGCGCAGCAGGCATCAAAGTTCAAATTTCCGGGCGAATCGGCGGAGCCGAGATCGCAAGAACAGAATGGTATAAAGAAGGCCGAATTCCGCTACAGACTCTGCGCGCAGAGGTCGATTACGCACATGGTCGTGCTGAGACCACATATGGTTCCATTGGCGTAAAAGTGTGGATTAACAAAGGCGAAGAGCAAATTAACCGAGCAGTAGCAGGAGGCTGACCCTATGGCCATGATGCCAGCGCGTACAAAACACAGAAAGATGCAAAAAGGCCAGCACGCTGGTCTGAGCAAAGCGGCGAACTATGTGGATTTCGGTGAATTTGGAATGCAATGCCTAGAGAGGGGGCGCGTCACCAACCACCAGATTGAAGCATGCCGTGTGGCGATCAATAGATATTTCAATCGCCGTGGTAAAGTCTGGATCCGCATTTTTCCTGACAAATCCGTTTCTAAGAAACCAGCAGAAACCCGAATGGGTAAAGGAAAAGGCGCTCCCGACCATTGGGTAGCGGTAGTCCGTCCAGGGAGAATTATGTTTGAAGTTGGCGGAGTGCCTAAAGAGATGGCACAGAACGCATTGAGAAGAGCCGCTGCAAAACTTGGAATCAAAACTCGTTTTGTCGAGCGCGTTGAAAGAGTATAGGGATAACTATGGCAAAACCAAAAGAGCTTAGAGACCAAACAATAGAAGAGCTGAAAGCAATTTACCAAGACTTGTCGAGAGAATTGTTTCAGATGCGAAATGAAATGAAAGTCACACGAAAAGTCGAGAAATCACATTTAGTGCGCGCTAAAAAGAAAGATCGAGCACGCGTAATGACTATTCTGCGTGAAAAAGAAATGATAGCTACAAGTTGAGGAAAAAAATGGAAGCAACTGCAAAAAGAAAAATTCGAGAAGGCGTAGTTGTATCTACAAAGATGCAGAAGACAGTTACTGTAAAAGTTGAGCGTACGATCCGCCACCCAAATTTTGATAAAGTGGTCACTCGAGCAAAAAAATATTACGCTCATAATGAAAATCCCGATATCCGAGAGGGTCAGAAAGTGCGCATTGTTGAAACCCGCCCGTTGTCTAAACTGAAACGCTGGCGTGTTTTGGAAATACTCGCTTAAAGCTTCTTTAGCGGCTAATGAGATATAAAAAAGTGAGATGAGATCATGATCCAACAAGAATCAGATTTAGAAGTTGCAGATAACACAGGCGCTAAGAGAGTGCGCTGCTTTAAAGTCCTCAAAGGATCGAAGCGCAGATATGCTCATGTCGGAGACGTCATCATTTGCTCCGTCAAAGAAGCCGATCCAAAAGGCAGCGTCAAGAAAGGCGATGTTGTGCGCGCAGTGATCGTAAGAACCCGAAGTTATGTCCGTCGTCCTGATGGATCGCTCTTACGCTTTTACGACAACAGTTGCGTACTGATCGACGACAAGGACAATCCTCGAGGAACTCGTATTTTCGGACCTGTAGCGCGAGAAGTGCGTGAGAATGGTTTTGTGAAAATCAGTTCACTAGCCCCAGAAGTGATATAGGGAGATTAAGATGAGCAAATGGATTAGAAAAGGCGACAAAGTCGTTGTTATCTCAGGAAACGAAAAAGGCAAATCGGGAGAAGTGATTACACGCAGTGAAGATCGCGTGGTTATCCAAGGTATCAATATCCGAAAGAAACATGCGAAACGTCGACAAAAAGCTCCCGGAGCTGAAATCCTAGAAATGGAAATGCCTTTGCATATCTCAAATGTTGCGCTGTGCGACGCAGATGGGAAGCCCGTGAAAGCTAAAGTACGGGTCAATAAAAAAAGTGGTGCAAAAGAATTGTACTATCTCGAGGGTGAACAAGAAGTCACACTTCGACAGTTACGAAAACATTCATAAAATAGATCAAAGCAATGTCTAGGTTACAAAAACGATATCAAGAAGAAGTTAAACAGGCTCTTCAAGAGAGGTTTAAGTATGCGAATGCTATGCTTATTCCTTCCCTTAAGAAAATTGTGATTAGCATGGGACTTGCAGAGGCATCAAAAGACAAGAACGCGCTTCAAGACTGTGTTAAGGAAATGGCGTTGTTGTCTGGTCAAAAACCTATTTTGACCCGAGCGCGTAAATCTGTCGCTAATTTTAAACTGAGAGAAGATCAAGCGATCGGGCTTAAAGTGACATTGCGTAAAAAACGGATGTACGATTTTTTAGATCGCTTTTGCAATATTGTTTCCCCACGAATCCGCGATTTTCGCGGTTTTCCGAAGAAGTGCGATGGAAACGGTAATTTTTCTATAGGCATTGAAGAACAACAAATATTCCCTGAAATTAACTTAGATGAAGTGAAAAGAACGCAGGGTATGAATATCACATTCGTCACATCAGCAACTAATGATGAGGAGTGCGTTGAACTGTTAAGGCAGCTCGGCTTCCCATTTAAAACAGAGAATAATAGCTGAGGGAGAGGTAAGACATGTTAAATGATCCAATTGCAGACTTACTGACGCGAATCCGAAATGCAAAACAAGCGCGACATCGATTTGTCGATTTTCGCCCAAGCAAGATCAAAATGGAAATCGTCAGAGTTTTGCACGAACAAGGATTTGTCGATAAGTTTTTGGTCAACGAAGAAAAAGGACAAGCGCGCCTTTTTTTAAAATATGCAGGTGGGCGCGAACCCGTCTTAAAAGGGCTCAATCGTGTTTCTTCGCCATCACTGCGACGCTATGTCGGATATCGCCAGATTCCAAAAATTTATGGAGGCATGGGGATCGCAATTCTCTCTACGCCCGGGGGAATCGTCGATGGAGAAACTGCCCGTCAGAAAAAACTCGGTGGCGAATTGCTTTGCTTAGTTTGGTAATAAAAAAGGGGTAAAAAAGCATGTCACGTCTTGGAAAATCGCCAATTCCACTTCCGGATAAGGTCGAGGTAAAAATTTCTGAAGGGATTGTCCACGCAAAAGGCCCAAAGGGAACCCTCTCGATTCCGGTCCAAAAAGGAATTACAGTTAAAGTGGAAGGCAATCGTCTTCATGTTATTAAAGATGAAAAAATCGAGATGCCAAAAACGACACATGGACTGTACCGTGCCTTGATCAACAATATGATCATCGGCGTGAGCAAAGGTTTTGAGATGCGTTTAGGCCTAGTCGGCGTTGGTTATCGCGCCGCAGTGCAAGGTCAAAAGCTCGACCTCCAGTTGGGTTTTTCTCATCCAACGCAGATTGATATTCCAAAAGGTGTGAACGTTACTGTCGATAAAAGTGTTACGATCATCATTAGCGGCATTGACAAACATCTCGTTGGTCAGTTTGCTGCCGCAGTGCGTGGGATGAAGCCCCCAGAACCCTATAAAGGCAAAGGCATCCGGTACGAAAACGAATTTGTCCGCAAGAAAGCAGGTAAAGCGGCTAAAGGTAAAACGGCATAAGGTATACACGCTATGATCAATGAATTAAATAAGCGCAATGTAAGACGCCGTCGAAGAATGCTTCGCGTGAGACGGCAAGTCCGAGGGACAGCAGACAAACCGAGATTAACGGTCTTTAAATCAAATAAGCATATTTTCGCTCAGCTTATCGATGACGATAGAGGAATTACAGTTGCCAGCGCTGGAACAATCATGAAACAACTCCGCGACAAGAAACTCGGTAAACGAAGTAAAGATGCAGCGCGTCAAGTCGGAGCGATGATCGCTGAAGCTGCAAAGCAAAAGAACATTCTCAATGTTGTGTTCGACCGTGGATTTAATAAATACCACGGTTTGCTTGCGGAAGTCGCAAATGCGGCCCGCGAAACAGGTTTACAATTTTAGTTAAGGGATAAGAGATGTCGAAACAAGAAGCTAAGCGACGCGCTGAAGATTTCGGAACAGAATTCGAAGAGAAAGTGTTATATATCAATCGATGCTCAAAAGTCGTCAAAGGCGGAAGGAAGTTCAGTTTTTCCGCATTGATCATTATCGGCGATGGACAAGGCCATATCGGTTTTGGATTTGCGAAAGCAAATGAAGTGTCCGATGCCATTCGCAAAGGAACAGAAGCTGCTCGAAAAAATGTCATGTCGTTTGAGATGGAAGGAACAACCATTCCCCATGAAATCACTGTGGAATGGGATGGAGCAAGAGTTCTTCTCAAGCCTGCTCCTACAGGAACTGGCGTGATCGCGGGATCTAAAGTCCGCTCCGTGTTAGAGCTCGGCGGCGTCAAAGATGTTGTCGCAAAAAGTCTCGGATCTAGCAATCCTTTGAACCAAGTGCGTGCGACAATTGCAGCGCTTTCGCAGCTCAGCAACCGTCAAAAGAACCGAGAAATTCGAGGACTTAAATCATGATTACATTATCGCAACTCACCAACAGTCACCGGCCAAAGAAGAAGCGGGTTCGCGTCGGGCGCGGAATGGGATCTAAATGTGGAAAAACATGCGGCCGTGGAAGCAAAGGAGATATGGCCCGTTGTGGATACAAAACCCGTCCTGGCCACGAAGGCGGTCAAATCCCTCTGTATAAAAAATCTCCGACTCGAGGTTTTCCAAATGCGAAGTTCAAAAATATCGTATTCGCGATCAATCTTGGAATGATTGAAAAGCTTTATGCGGATGGCGAAACTGTTTCTTTGAAAACTCTGCAAGAAAAAGGGTTTGCTCCTCGTCGCATTCCCGGAGGTCTGAAAATCTTGTCAGGAGGAGAGCTCAAGAAGAAAGTCACTATTGAAGCTAGCTATTTTTCTGGAGCTGCAGAAGAAAAACTGAAAAAGAACGGAATTTCTTTCCAACAAGTCCCTGTTGGGAAATAATTAGCGCATCAAAAAAACTCATCCAAGACCGACGATGATTGAAGGGATAAGACGCATTTTAAGCGTACCAGAGCTAAAAGTAAAGATCGTTTTTACATTGCTTATGCTCATTGCCTGCCGTGTAGGCGCATACATTCCTGTTCCAGGAATCAATGGAGATGCTGCAGTAGAACTGTTCCGCAACGCTACTGGAGGTGGGCAAAACTTGTTCCAGCTCATGGATGTATTTTCAGGTGGGGCCTTTGCCCAAATGACAATCATCGCATTGGGCGTGATGCCTTACATTTCTGCTTCGATTATCATGCAGTTGCTCATGGCGCTCGTGCCTTCTTTGCAACGCGAAATTCGTGAGAACCCAGACGTCGGCCGCCGAAAAATGGGAAAATGGATACGAATGCTCACCGTTCTCTTGGCAATATTCCAGTCTGGTCTCTATGGGAAGTACGCCGTCGGCCTCAATGCTGGAAGCCCGGGTATTATCGTGAATGAAATTCTCGATGTCCAGCTCCTTGGATTTCCCTGGCTATTTTACCTGATTGTGGTTGCGACAATGACGGCCGGAACAGTACTGCTGATGTGGATTGGCGAGCAAATTACAGAGAAAGGAGTCGGAAACGGCATCAGTTTGATCATCACAATTGGTATCTTGTCATCGCTTCCCAGCACAATCGGCTCTGTGATTAGACAGCTTAATCTCGATTCACAAGAGCCAGGCCAGCTCACTTTTTCATCACTTGTCATCTTAAGCGGTGTGTTCGTCTTGATTATTGTCGGGACGATATTGATTATCCAAGGGCAGCGAAAAATCCCCCTTCAATATGCTCGAAGAATTGTGGGAAGACAGGAAGTCCAAGGCGGCAATGCCTACATCCCGCTCAAGATCAATTATGCTGGAGTCATTCCTGTTATCTTTGCAACTTCTCTTTTAATGTTCCCTGCAACGATCGGTCAATTTGTCGGCCGCGGATCATGGGTTGGGCAAGTTGCGAATATGATATCCCCCGGAAGCTGGATTTACATGATCATTTATGTTTTGCTGATTATTTTCTTCACCTATTTTTGGACTGCTACGCAGTTCCATCCGGAACAGATCGCATCTGACATGAAGAAAAATGGAGCTTTTATCCCTGGAATCCGCCAAGGCAAACCCACTCAAGATTTTCTTGAGGCAACGATGAACCGCATCACCTTTGCCGGTGCACTCTTTCTTGCTTCAATTGCGATTTTGCCTACAGTTGTCGGTAAGATTTTAAGTGTTGATTCTTCTATAACCTACTTTTTTGGTGGGACATCACTGCTGATCCTGGTAGGGGTTGTTCTCGATACATCAAAGCAGATCGAATCTCATTTATTGATGAAGCGCTATGAGGGCTTTATGAAGAAGGGAAGGTTAAGAGGATGATAAATTAAACTTTTATTTTGAGGAGAGTTTCTCAAAATTTGTTTAACAATTTAACCAAAGTATAGTTGTAAATAAACAAAACATCTGATAAATTGCTCAGATTGTTTGTCGAATAAAGGAATCTGTTCATGCCAAGAGTGATTGGGATCGATATCCCGGACAATAAACGGTTAGAAGTTAGCCTAATGTACATTTATGGGATCGGTCGACGTCTGTCGAACGAAATTTGCGCAAAGCTAGGATTAGATCCAAATATGAAAGCGCATAATCTGAATGAAGATGAAATTGCGAAGATTAATGCTGTGCTGACTTCGCAATATGTTGTTGAAGGGGATCTGCGACGCCAGATTCAAAACAACATTAAGCGATTGATCAGCATCCATTGCTATCGCGGAATGAGACACAGATTGGGGCTCCCTGTCAGAGGCCAGCGCACACGTACAAATTCACGTACACGAAAAGGCAAGAGAAAAACCGTTGCTAATAAGAAGAAATAAAGGAGCGTGACCCTTGGCTAAGCAAGAAGCACAAAAAACGATGGCAAAGAAACCCACCATCGCCAAAACTCGAAAAAAACAAATACGCAATGTTCCAAGTGGAATTGCGCATGTTAGAGCGACATTTAACAATACTATTATCTCAATTACCGATCTCACTGGAAATGTGATCTCCTGGGCATCAGCTGGCAAAGTCGGCTATGTTGGATCACGTAAATCTTCAGCATTCGCGGCAACTGTCGCAGCTCAAGATGCTGCAAAAGTTGCGATGTCACTTGGGATGAAAGAAATCGAGGTCAATCTTTCTGGGCCAGGAGCAGGAAGAGAATCCGCTGTGCGTGGCTTGCAAAGTGCGGGTCTTGCAATCACGATTATCCGTGACAAGACCCCAGTACCACACAATGGATGCCGTCCGCGCAAGCGTAGAAGAGTCTAAAACGCGTTAAATAAATTCGGAACCAGCAATTTTTGCAGGAGATCGTTCATGGCCGTTAAGTATGGCAAGTTTGAGTTACCGACAAAGATCAAAGTTGATGAGGCGAGCAAATCAGGAACTTTTGCTCGATTTATCGCAGAGCCTTTTGAAAGAGGATTCGGGCATACTGTCGGTAATGCTCTTAGAAGAATTATCCTCAGTTCTCTGGAAGCGCCTTCCATTATGTCAGTACGCATCGAAGGAGTTCCTCATGAATATATGGCGATCGAGGGCATCATTGAGGACATGACGCATATTGTGCTCAACCTCAAGAATGCGCTCCTCAGAAAACTGCCGACCGACGAAGAAATCGGTTCACGTGAGCCGAAAGTGATCTCCAAAATTTTGGACATCACTGGTGATATGCTCGATAAGAATGGCGGTCAGTATGTGGTTACGTTGAAAGACCTCATCGGAATGTCCGATTTTGACATTGTCAATCCAGAACTCGCGATTTTCACAGTCACAAAGCCGATGACCAGTAAAGTCGACATTAAAGTCGCTGTTGGCAGAGGATATGTGCCATCTGAGAGACACGTCTTCGGGGAAAAAGGCGTCGATGAAATTATTATCGACTCTGCTTTCTCTCCAGTTCGTCTCGTGAATTATTATGTCGAAAATACACGCGTCGGACAAGACACCGACTTCGACCGTTTGATCTTAGAAGTCGCAACTGATGGGCGCATCACTCCAGAAGAAGCGTTGTCGTTTGCTACGCAGATCGGCATTCTCCATTTACAAGTCTTCGATCAATTGAAGTTCCATAACTTGACATTTGACCAAGGTGAAATTGAA